>JBBRGP010000021.1:0-16321 GCA_038224105.1 Desulfobulbales bacterium
GCTGCTTCTTCCATCGTCAATTCTCCTTTGCAGCGTGTGAATCCTCTCGGCATTCCTAGGTTCCTCCATTCTTGCGGATCGGCTGAGCGCCCTGTTGACATCATCGCCAAGCATATCAAGTCGGCGCTGAAGCACGTTCCATTCTTCCTGGTAGACCATTTTATATCTCAGTGCCGAATAGTCTGTGCGAATAGCTTTCAGGGTCGTCAGAAACACCTGGGACTGGTCGAGGCTCAGCGCCCCGGATTTCAGTCCATCGCCAATATTCTCCTGGATTGCCACCATCTTGTTTTCTGCACTTCTCTCGGATTCTGGCCATGTTTGCATAATGGCGCACCCCGAAAATAAGGTTAGTCCGGAAACCATGAACAGTGTCACAAAAAGTATCGTTTTCATTTTGCTTCCCCTCTTTTTTGGCTGTGTGGTCAATCGATCGCCAGGTTAATACCTGTGATTAGCTTCGCGTTATGACAATTCTCTCGGATTTTTTGTTGGCTGACTCCCTTTCAAACAAGGCTTTTCGCGCCAGGCTATCCAGATCGGTATCGGTGGTCGTAGGCAGAAAGTGCTTTCGATACAACTCATCGTGGCAGATATCGCCCATGGCCACCAGAGGGGCTGCGACCAAAACCCCCAGGACGCCGAAGGCTGCAACACACAAGAGCATGGAAAAAATCACCGCCAGCGGATGCAATTTCATGCCGCGGGCCATGATGAAAGGAAGGATCAGATTGTTCTCGACGGCCTGGACGACGATGTAGGCGAGCAGGACCCACAGCGGGGTCATGCCTCCTTGGCCGAGGGCGAGCAGGATCGCTGGCACGGCGCTGAGGATAGGGCCCACAAAAGGAACCGCCTCCAGGATGCAGGCGATCAGGCCGAGGACCAGCGCATCCATCAATCCGAAAATTGGCCACATCAGCAGGAAAACCAGCAGACCGATGGTCAACATCCCCACTATCGTTGTCCCGACCCATCCGGGCACAAATCTGCCGATGCGCTGGACGATGATCAGTGCCTGCTCATGGTGCCGTTCAGGCACCAGGGAAAACACCGCTCGAAAGATCGGCCGGGGATTCATGAGGGTAAAAGTCGCCCCGAAGAAGACCGTCACCAAAATGACCATAATCTGAGTCGCGTTGAACGCCAGCGTCGTGAAGTGGCCGACTACCCCCTGGAACATCTCGCTCAAACTGGAGCGAAGAGAGCCGGTTTCTTTTGTGGTTATAGGCGGAACCGCTTCTGCTCTTTGTCGCGCCGCTTGAGGCTGGCCTTCCTTTGTCTCGGTTCGGGAAATTTCCGTAGTGACTTCCGCCTGGAGTTTTTCCTCGGAAAGCACTGCTTGCTGCTCCATTTTGATCAGTGGTTTTTGGAAACGCTCCCAGTAAGCAGGCAACTGTTTCGCAAGCTTGCTGACCGATTCCTGCACCGGCCCGAAGGAAGCCCAGCCGATCATGACCATGACCGCAACGAGTATGCCGACGAGCAGTCCCGTCGCGCTTTTTCTCCCACCCCACAAAGCCCGTATCCGCGATATGAGCGGATTGACTGCCAGTGAGATCAACATAACGAGGAGAAATGACAAAAGAATGGGAGACAACAGGGAGAACGATTGGATGAACGCAAACAATGCCGCCCCCAGGACCACAAAAAATGAAACCGGGCGACGTCTTACCTCGGCCTTCTGGGTGTCCGGCACGACCTTTTCTGCTGTTGTGTTCATATCTCGCCGGAAACGTTCTGAGCGTCCTGTTTTGCTTCAGTTGGCATACTATTTACCCGCTACTTTCTTGATTTCTCCAATTATTTCTTGAGCTTTCCCACCGATCTTTTCGACGGTTCCTTCGGCTGCCAAATCGTGGTCCTTGGCTACTTTGCCGATGGTCTCTTTGATCTTGCCTTTGACTTGGTGCATTTTACCTTCCAGGTTATCTCTTGTGCTCGATTTCATGCTGTTTCTCCTGTTTGGCTCGGTTTGTGATGATCTTGCCGGCATCTGTTAATGACTTGAGCAAGGTTCATGCCGCTTGATCAAAGATCTTTGTGGTAGAACATTTTCTGAATGTACAGGTAGTTGCCGAATAGAAACAGGGTGCGGAGGGTGGCCAGGCGGATCGCCGAAGTGTGACATGCAACAGAAGCGTTACACTTCTTTTCTGTTGCAGGTGGCATCAATCCTGGGAAGGATCTTCAGTAAGGCTGTATCTTGTAATTTTCCGATACAGGGTAACGCGGTCTATGCCCAGCAGCCGGGCGGCTTTTGCTTTATTCCAGGCGGTCTTTTTCAGGGCTGCGATAATGTCCGCGGAATCGGCCTCCGGCGTCGTTTCGCCGGAGTGGCGGGGAGGAGGCGATACAGTCATGAAGTCGGGCGGCAGGGTATCGAAGGTAGTGATGTCGCAGTTACAGAGGACGAAGGCGTGCTCCATGGTGTGCTCAAGCTCCCGGACGTTGCCAGGCCAGGGGTACTTGATAAAGGCTTTCAGGACATCGGCCGATATGGTTCCTGATCGCCTCGGTAAACGCCCCCTTGACATGGCCGAACAGCTCGCTCTCGAGAAGACTTTCCGGCAAGGCCGAGCAGTTGACCTTGACCAGCGACTTCTCGCACTCATTGGCCACCTCCACCCTCGCTGCGATCGGCCGGAAACAGAATGATGACCCGGGTAAACTCACCTTTACTGCTTTCAAAACTGAGCCGGCCACCGTGAGCCTCGATAATTTTTTCAGTGATATTCAACCCGAGGCCGGTGCCTTTGCCGAACGGCTTGGTGGAAAAGAACTGCTTGGTAATCATCGGGATCTCCTTGGCGGCAATGCCCGCCCCGTGGTCGTAAAAGACGATGCGGACACAGGGTTGGTCATCGACAGTGATCTTCTCGCCGGAAATCTCAAGGCATTTATCCGTGTGCCGCCCCGGATACTTCTCGTTTAAGGCATAGCGGGCATTGTTGATGATATTTATAAAACATTGCTGAATCTGCTGGAGGTTGGCATGGATTTCCGGGAGGTCGTCGGGCAGGGCTATCTTCAGATCGATGCCCTCCTTGCGGATTTGCGCCTGGGTGAGAATAATCGACTCCTCAAGAATGGCCGAGACGGGCGTCGGCAGTTTCTCTTCCCGGCCGTCGCGCGCATATGAGAGCAGCGTCTTGACGATCCGGCCGATGCGTTCCCCTTCCTTGACAATACGCTCGCCGATGTCCCATTCCATGCTCTCGGGGCGGCACTCATTTACCAGTATCTGGCCATAGTTGATAATGCCGGTGATGGGATTGTTGATCTCGTGGGCGACGCCGGAGGCCAACTCGCCCAGGGAGGCCATATGCCCGGCCTGCATCGCTTCCGCCTGCATTGCCATTTTTTCGGTAATATCGCTGACCAGCAGGAGGGCACTGTTGACCTTGCCGTCCTCTTTGACGGGAAAGGCCCGCAGATTGAGCATTACTCCTTGGTAGGTTACGATGGCAACTTCCTTGTCCCCGGTTGCGAAACACCTTTGTATCAGGAAGTCCGGAGCAAGCGTCTCACTCTCATGCATCAGTGCATAACAGTATTGCCTTGCCGTGTCGGATTCGGTGTCATTCAACTGGCCGCTGTTTTCGCTGTTTGTCCACAACACTGCCATCTTGGGCGAGAACAGGATCAAGGTGTCGGTAATGGAATTCAACAAGACCTGAAATTCCTGGGAGAGGATTCTGAATTTGCGTTCGTTGACAATGAGCTCGGCGGTACGCTCCTGCACCCTTCTTTCCAGTTCGCCGTGGATCTTGACGAGCTCCAGCTCGACACTCTTCCTGCTCGATATATCCGTCACCGAGGTCCTGCACAGCCGGGTGCTCTCGCTACTTTCCACGGAGATGCTGTCCAGTTGCGCATAAAACTTCCGGCCGTCTCGTTTTTCGAGACGAAGTTCACAGCTCTGCCGGTCATTGGTGGTGAAAACCTGGTCGAGGTGCAGCTGTAACCGGCCGCGGTCCTCCGTCGCGGTATGTAGCCAGAGAGGCGTGTCGATCAGGCGGGTCCGTTCTCTGTCAAGCTGGCCGGAAAAGGTGAGATTTGTTTCGAGGATGTGGCCGCTTCTGTCCGAAGTTATGTAGCCGACCGGCGCAAAGTCGTAGAGATCGGCGTATTTTTCCAACGACTCGTTGAGCTGTTCTTGGGCTTTGTGGAGCTGTTCGTTCTGCATCTCCAACTGGATCTGATGAACCTGGAGATCGTGGATCAGCCCTTCGTCGGCGCCTGGTGGTCGAGCGGTCCTTGTTTTGGCGCTTTGTTCTGCCTGGCGACGCAGTTGGGCCAGGCGCTCCTCGGCCGATATCCGGTTAATCATTGACGCACCTCATTTTTTGTGGGTTAAAGCAAAGTTCGACCCCAGGAGCAGGGCATGCCCTTTTCGCCACGGTTATGGCATTTTCCCGACATCGTCTTGAAGTGTAACATGTGATAGAAGTAAATGTAACGTTTCTGTTGCGGGCAACGTTCATTTTTCGCCGAGGCAGGTTCATCCCTGGTCCCGATAATGTTCCATCCCCCTGGATTTATATCACTAAATTTCAAAGAAAATGAGCCGACAGCTAGGGATTATCGGCCTGAGGGAGGCGGAAAGAATATTTCGGGATCGGACTCCATTTTTTTTCTCTGAGCCAATCCACGCTTCTCCACCGGGGAAACGAAGTGCGACATGCGACACGAGTAAATGTAACACTCTTGTTGCGTGCAACACTTTTCCGCTGCCAGAGAGTTTTGCCGGCTATCCCTTTATATGTTGCAACTATCCGAATCAGTGCGATAAAATCAGATTGTAACGACTCTTGGCTGGCGGGCACAATCCTTGCTTTTACCGAAGGAGAGTGACTGGGTGGCGACGGTGCAGGTTACTGAAGGAAAAAGCTTCTTCAAAGAAAAAAGAAGGTCATAAATAAACATGAGCAGTCATCATCCGCAGGGAGAAAGACCTTGTCCGGCATTTCGATGCCCCCCCTGCGGACAACAATCCATCTGAGGAGTCAAATCATGGAAAACAAGACACGTTGGGCGACAGGTTTTATTATGAGTCTGTTATTCGCGGTAATGATCGCCGGCTGTGCGTCAACCGCTACCCGGGAAAGCACCGGGGAGTACATTGATGACAGCGCCATCACCGCCAATGTCAAGGCGGTAATCTACGACGATGCAGACCTGAAAATCGGCCAGATCAGCGTTGAGACTTACAAGGGAATTGTGCAGTTAAGCGGTTTCGTCAATACACCGGCGGCTGTCGCCAAGGCCGGAAAACTCGCCGCATCGGTTAAGGGAGTCGTCTCCGTTAAAAACAGTCTGGTCATAAAATAATTGGGCCGGGTACCGGGGGGCTTTCGCCTCTCCGGTTCCGAGTGCTCTTTTTGCAATGGAGGGAAGAATATGTCACTTGGCACAATTATCCTCATAGTTCTGATTCTGATGTTGGTGGGAGCTCTACCGTCCTGGCCTCATAGCCGATCCTGGGGCTATGCCCCGAGCGGCGTGCTCGGGACGATACTGGTGATCGTCGTAATTCTGTTCTTATTGGGAAAAATTTAACCACATGAGGAGGTTGCTTATGAGCCTGGCAAATAATCGTTTCTTTGCCGTGGTCGTCTGTACGTTCGTTTTTCTGTTAACCGGTTGTCAACAGGAGGGGGCAGTCGAGAAAGCTGGGAAAAAGGTTGATCAAACGGTCGAACAGGCTGGCAAGAAGATCGAAAAAACCGGCAACGCGGCAGGCAATAACGTCGAGAGCGCCGCGGCACCTATCAATGATACAGCCATTACCGCCAGGATCAAGGCGGAATTTATCAACGATTCGTTGCTGAAGGTGTCCGAGATCGAGGTTACCACCACCGGAGGCGTGGTGAAACTGAGCGGTGCGGTGAGTTCGCAGAAAAGTATCGATCGTGCCCAGGAGATTGTCCGCGGTATCAAGGATGTCACATCGGTACAAAACAGTCTTGTCGTCAAGGGCCAATGACCGGAGCACAGGAGGGCGCCGCAGTGGCGCCCTCGGTAATTTTTTGCTGGTCCTGGTTTCTTCTGCCAGGGCGATCCGGCGGCCCTTGTGCTGTTTCGACTCGGCTGCGACTATAAGGAGGGATGGTATCAACCCATGGATAACCAAAATGACGACAGCAACCCTGTCGGTGGGGCTGGTTCGCATTCGGAGCTGACCCTGCGTCAGCAGGCTGAGGCAAAAGTGCAGGTCTGGGAGGAGTTGCAGCAGGAGGTGTTCGATCCGAAAAAGTGTGGCCGGCTCGTCCATGAACTGCGGGTACACCAGATCGAGCTGGAACTGCAAAATGAGGAGTTGCGCCAATTCCAGCAACAATTGGAGATCTCGCAGGGCCGCTACAGGGACCTCTACGACTTCGCCCCGGTGGGCTATGTGACGGTCAGCCAGGCGGGGCTGGTCCTTGAGGCCAACCGTACCGCCGCAACGCTCTTGAGGGTGGCGGTGGATACGCTGGTTGGCCAACCGATTTCTCGGTTCATCCTGTTCGACGACCAGGATATTTACTATCACCATCGCATGGCAGTCTTCGAAGCGGCCGAGCCGCAGACCTGCAGACTGCGCCTCCTGCGAAACGGCCATGCGCCCTTCTGGGCCCGTCTCGAAACGGCCCCGGGCAGGAATTGCGGGCTGGGTCCGTCGGTATGCTGCCGGATCATGTTCAGCGACATCCATGAAGGCATGCTGGCGGCGGTGGAGAAGGCTGAGTTGGAAGGCAAATACCGGCAGCTCCAGAAGGCCGAAAGTCTGGGGCTCATGGCCGGGGCCATCGCTCATCACTTCAATAACCTGTTGGGAGTGGTGAGCGGCAATCTGGAACTCGCCATGGACGAACTGCCGAAGGATTCAGCTGCCGGCGAACATGTCGATGCGGCGATGGCGGCAAGTGAGCGGGCGGCGGAGGTGAGCGGTTCGATGTTGACCTACCTCGGCCACTCGCTTGGCAAACGTCAATCGCTGGACCTGGCGGAGACCTGTCGCGCCAGCCTGGCCGGGATCCGGGCGACCGTTCCGAAGGAGGTGGACCTGGTGGTCGAGCTGCCGGAGAACGGCGGGCCGATCATCAACGCCAATGCCCACCAGCTCCAGCAGGTTTTGAAAAACATGGTGACCAACTCCTGGGAGGCCGGGGGGGGAGGTGGACAGCGCACCGTACGCCTGACCGTTAAGACGGTTGCGCCGGCGGATATCCCGGAAACCCACCGTTTTCCCTTGGAATGGCGGGTAGAGGAGGGTCTTTATGCCTGCCTGGAAGTGACCGATAATGGCTGCGGCATCGACCCACCGGAGATCGAGAAGCTCTTCGATCCCTTTTTTACCAGCAAGTTTCTTGGTCGTGGTCTGGGCCTGCCCATAGTTCTGGGAATTGTTCGAGGACATGGCGGGGTTGTCACGGTCGCCAGCGAAGTCGGCCGGAGCAGTGTCTTCAGCGTCTTTTTACCGGTTGATGTAAAAGGGGTCTGCCGACCGCTAAAGCCTGCGATCCAGAGTCCGGTAATTACCGAAGGCGGTACCGTACTGATCGCGGAAGACGATCCGATGCTCTGTGAAATAGCCGAAGCAATGCTCAACCGCCTGGGGTATGAAGTGCTCATTGCCAAAGACGGCTTTGAGGCGGTCGAGATTTTCAAACAGCACCGGGATGCCATTCGCTGCGTCCTTTGCGATCTGGTCATGCCGCGCATGGACGGCTGGGAGACGCTGTCGGCCTTGCGCCGGCTGGCCCCCGACCTTCCGGTGGTACTGTCCAGTGGCTACGACCAGGTCCAGGTCATGGCCGGCGACCATAGCGACTGGCCCCAGATCTTTCTCGGCAAGCCGTATAATTTAGCCGGGCTGCGGGCGGCGATTCACCAGGCCCTGGCGGGCGGCGGGAACGACCAGCCCGAAGGCTGTCGGGAGCGGCATCCAATCAACGACCAACCCGGATCAACGGGACCACTTTCGGTGCCGCCTTGCGGGATAAAAATATGAGGATAATCGAAGAGTTTGGGAAGGACAGTATCAACTATTCCCGGGTTTAAGGCTTGATCTTTTGCAGCAATACTTCTTGGCGCAAGGAGGCGGCCCATCACCTTCGCAGGAGACATCGATAATGAAGGTCAACACGACCATTCTTGAGACTTTGCACCATTTTTCCAAATATTTCCATAATCGAGATATGCTGGAGAAGTCTGCCGCGGAAGAACTGCCGCTCCGTTCGGAGCTCTTCGGCCGCGACCAGATGAAGCAGCATGGCCCGACCCTGGCAAAGGCTCATGAGCTGCATCCCGATCGCTTGTCTGACCAGCTGTTGCTGCGATTGGCTGAAAATGAAAAGGTGCTCCTTGATGTCTGCCGACTGCTGACCGAAGCGATTACCGACAATCGGGCCATCGCCCCAGCCGGAGAATGGCTGCTCGACAACTTCTATTTGATCGAAGAACAGATCCGTACCGCGAAACTCCATTTGCCGAAAGGTTATAGCCGGGAGCTGCCTCGCCTGTTGAATGGGCCATCGGCCGGTCTGCCGCGGGTGTATGACGTCGCCCTGGAGACGATCTCGCACGGCGATGGGCGGGTGGACCCGGAAAGCCTCAGCAGTTTCGTTGCATCCTATCAGACCGTAACCGTCTTGAAACTGGGTGAGCTTTGGGCCATCCCGATCATGCTGCGTCTGGCCCTGATCGAAAATCTTCGGCGCATCACTGCCCGCATTGCCATCGACAGGATCAATTGCAATCTCGCCGATTATTGGGCCGATAAGATGACCAGGACCGCCAGCGAGGCCCCGAATAATGTGATTCTGGTCATCGCCGACATGGCCCGGTCAAATCCACCGATAGTCAGCTCGTTTGTCGCCGAACTGACCCGTCGCCTGCAGGGTCAGGGCCCGGCGCTGGCCTTGCCGCTTACCTGGATCGAGCAGCGGCTGTCCGAGTCCGGTCAGACCATTGAACAGCTGGTGCTTCTCGAGACCCAGCAGCAGGCCGCCGACCAGGTCTCGGTGAGCAGCAGCATCGGCAGTCTCCGTTTTCTGACCGCCATGGACTGGCGCGAGTTCGTCGAGACGATGAGCATGGTCGAGCTGATTTTGATGGAGGACCCTGGCGAGGTCTACGGCCGGATGGATTTTGCCACCCGCGATCGCTATCGCCATGTCGTCGAAAAGGTTGCCGCCCGCAGTCCCCGCTCCGAGAGCCAGGTGGCACGTCAGGCGATCGAGCTGGCCCAGGAGGCAGCGGCGGTGAAGGGCGGCGACGATCGTCGGGCGCACGTCGGTTACTACCTCATCGATGCGGGACTGGCCCGGCTCGAACGCATGGCCGGGGTCCGCTTTTCGCTTGCCGAGGCCCTCCGCAAGGTCGGCCGCCGCTTTCCCCTGCCGGTCTATGGCGGGACTATCCTGCTGCTGACCGCCATGGTTGCCGGATCATTCGTCGCCAAGGCCGCTGCCGACGGCCTTACCTCCTGGCTACTCGGCCTGGTCGGTCTGCTCGCCCTGCTCGGTGCCAGTCAGCCGGCGGTCGCCCTGGTAAACTGGCTGGCAACCTTGCTGGCGACACCACAACCGTTGCCGCGCATGGATTTGTCGAAAGGAATTCCGGTGCAATTGCGAACTCTGGTGGTGGTTCCGACGATGCTGACCAGCACCGGCAATATCCTGGAATTGATCGAGGCCCTGGAGGTGCGGTTCCTCGCCAATCGGGAGGATCATCTCCACTTTGGGTTGCTTACCGATTTTCGCGATGCGGACGAAGAAAACCTGCCGGAGGACGAGCCGCTGGTACACCTTGCCCGCCGGAAAATAGAGAAATTGAACGAAAAATACCCAACCGCCGAGGAAGGCGATATCTTTTTCCTCTTTCATCGCCCGCGCCGCTGGAATTCCCGAGACGGGATGTGGATGGGATATGAGCGTAAGCGTGGCAAACTCGCCGATCTGAATGCCCTGCTGCGCGGCAGGGGAGACCAGCGCTTTGCCGTGGTCGTCGGCGACACGACGATTCTTTCGGCGGTGAAGTATGTAATCACCCTCGATACCGACACCCTGCTGGCCCGCGATTCGGCCTGGCGGTTTATCGGCGCCATGGCCCACCCTCTCAATCGGCCCCTCTACGATGAAGACCGCCGGCGGGTGGTGGCCGGCTACGGCATTCTCCAGCCACGGGTGGCGATCAGCCTGTCCGGTGCCAATCGGTCGCCCTATGCCCGTCTGTGCGGCAGTGATCCCGGCATTGATCCGTACACCCGTGCCGTTTCCGATGTGTATCAGGATCTGTTCGGCGAAGGTTCGTTCATCGGTAAGGGGATCTATGAGGTCGATACCTTTGAGCGGGCGCTGGCTGACCGCTTTCCCGATAACCGCATTCTCAGCCACGATCTGCTCGAAGGCTGCTACGCCAGGGCCGGATTGCAGAGCGATGTGCAGCTGTACGAGGAATATCCGTCCCGCTACAACGCCGATGTGAACCGCCGCTATCGCTGGATTCGCGGTGATTGGCAGATTGCCCGCTGGCTGTTGCCGTGGGTGCCCGGACCGGACGGGAAGTTGCGGAAGAACCCGATATCGATGCTGTCGCGCTGGAAGATCCTCGACAATCTACGGCGCAGTCTGATGGCCGCGGCTTTGACCCTCCTGCTGCTGCTCGGCTGGACCGTGTCGGCCTCGCCATGGTTCTGGACCGTGGCGGTGATCGGCATGATCGTCATCCCTTCACTGCTGGCCTCGGCCCTGAGTGTCTTGCGGAAGCCGGACGATATGAGGTTCGGCCAGCACCTGGCGACCATCATGCAGGCGGCCGGCCACCATTGCCTGCAGGCGGTGTTCACCCTGGTGTGTTTGCCCCATGAAACATGCTATAGTCTCGATGCCCTGCTGCGCACCCTCTGGCGGATGCAGATTTCGCACCGGCGACTGCTCCAGTGGAACCCGTCGGGCGATTCGGACAACACCGACCGTGCCGATCTTCTCAGCTCCTGCCGCAGAATGTGGAGCGCCCCGACCATTGCCATCGCCGCGGCTGTACTGCTCACGCTGGTGCGACCGACCGCCCTGGCGATGGCCGGGCCGATCCTCGTCCTGTGGTTTGGGTCGCCGCTCATCACCTGGTGGATCAGTCGGCCGCTCGGCCGCCGTCCGGACCGATTGACTGCTGAACAGACCTTTTTTCTCCGTCGACTCTCCCGGAAAACCTGGACCTTTTTCGAAACCTTCGTCGGTCCCGAAGATCATTGGCTGCCGCCCGATAATTTTCAGGAACATCCGGTCGGCGTGGTCGCCCACCGCACTTCGCCCACCAACATCGGCCTCGCTCTGCTGGCAAACCTGTCGGCCTACGATTTCGGTTACATTTCCGCCGGCAGACTGATCGAACGGACCACGAACACCCTGCGCACCATGGAAACCTTGGAGCGACACCGGGGCCACTTTTATAACTGGTACGACACCCAATCTCTCACGCCGCTGTTACCCCTCTATGTTTCTTCGGTGGACAGCGGCAATCTCGCTGGCCATCTCCTGACCTTGGGGCCGGGGCTGCGGGGCCTTGCCGATCTGCCGATTGCCGGCGAGCGATTGTTTGTCGGGCTGCGCGACACCCTGGCCGTCCTCGGCGAAGTGGCCGGGAATGCGGTGGCGGCCCGGCGGGCGGAACTGCAAAAGGATCTCGACCAGGCGGTGGCCACCCCACCGCTCACCCTGAGCGCGGTACGATTGTCTCTTCTCGCGCTGGCGAAGTGCGCCGGCCGGATGGCCACCGAGTTCGAAGCGATGGATACCGGCCCCGGCAGTCAGTTGCGGTGGTGGATTCTGGCCTTCGCCGAGCAGTGCCGCGATACCCTGGACGAGCTGACCCTTCTTGCGCCGTGGACGGAGCACCTATCGGCTCCTTTTAAACTTGGCGATTTTGCCGGTCTCGACAGGGTTCCAACTCTCCGCCAAGTAGTGGAAATGGCAGCAGAGCTTCCGGCGGCTCTGGCCATGCGTCCGGACGTGGCGGCGACTGACGAGGAAAAAATGGGGCTTGGGGCGCTGCAACAGGATATTGTCTCCGCCGCCCGGCATGCCGCAACCCGGATGGCAACCATCGAGGATCTGATCCGCCGGGCAAATGCGCTCGCCCAAATGGACTACAGCTTCCTTTATGACACCTCGCGGCGTCTGCTGGCTATCGGATATAACGTCGGCGAACACCGCCTTGATGCCAGCTACTACGATCTGCTTGCTTCGGAGGCGAGGTTTGCAGGATTCGTGGCCATTGCCCAGGGACAACTGCCGCAGGAGAGCTGGTTTGCCCTGGGGCGTCTGCTCACCACCACCGGCGGCGAACCGATTCTCCTGTCGTGGAGCGGTTCGATGTTCGAATACCTGATGCCACTCCTGGTGATGCCGACCTACGAGAACACCCTGCTGCAGCAGACCTGCACGGCGGCTGTCGCAAGCCAGATCGAATACGGCAAAAAACGTGGGGTGCCGTGGGGTGTTTCGGAATGCGGCTACAATGCCATCGATATCCATCATAACTATCAATACCGCGCCTTCGGTGTCCCCGGTCTCGGCCTGAAACGCGGGCTCGCCGAAGATCTGGTGATCGCCCCCTATGCCTCGGTAATGGCGCTGATGGTGGCCCCCGAGAAGGCCTGCCTGAACCTTATGCGCCTGGCCGAGGAAGGTATTTCCGGAAGATATGGCTTCTATGAAGCGATCGACTACACTCCCTCACGGCTGCCGTCCGGCCAGGCGAAGGTCGTTGTCCGCTCTTTTATGGCCCACCACCAGGGCATGAGTTTTCTCGCTCTCGCCTATCTGCTTCTGGGGCGTCCGATGCAGCAACGCTTCGAGTCGGAGCCGCTGTTTCAGGCGACCCTGCTGCTGCTCCAGGAGAGAATTCCCAAGGCGACGGCTTTCTTCGCCCACACCTCCGATCTGGCCGAGCACCGGATGGTGGCCGGCACGCAGGACACGCCGATGCGGGTTTTCAGCAGTCCCGACACCCCGAATCCGGAAGTGCATCTCCTCTCAAACGGCAGATATCACGTGATGATCACCGCTGCCGGTGGCGGGTACAGCCGCTGGCAGGACCTCGCCATCACCCGCTGGCGCGAAGACAGCACCTGCGACAACTGGGGCAACTTCTGTTATATCCGCGATGTGGCCAGCGGCCGGTTCTGGTCGACAACCTATCAGCCGACCTTGTCGCACGGGAAAAATTTTGAGGCAGTTTTTTCGGAGGGGCGGGCTGAGTTTCGCTGCCGGTACGACGATCTCGACGCCTATACCGAGATTGTCGTATCGTCCGAGGATGATGTCGAACTGCGGCGAATTACCCTTACCAACCGCACCCGTAGACCGAGAGAGATCGATGTGACCAGTTATGCCGAGGTTGTTTTGGCAACGGCCATCGCCGACGCCATGCATCCGGCCTTCAGCAATCTCTTTGTCCAGACCGAGATCCTCCGGGAGCAGCGGGCCATCCTCTGCACTCGCCGGCCCCGCTCCCAAGGGGAACAGGCACCCTGGATGCTCCATCTGATGGCGATTCATGGGGCTAAAGTCGGGGAGGTTTCGTACGAGACCGACCGTCTGCAGTTTATCGGCCGCGGCAACAGCCTCGCCAACCCGCAGGCGATGGGTGGGGGCGTCGACACCCTTTCCGGCAGTCAGGGTTCGGTGCTCGATCCGATTGTCGCCATCCGCTCCCGGATCCATCTTGATCCCGGTGAGTCGGCGACGATTAAGATGGTTACCGGGATCGGTGTCGACCGTGATGCGGCTATGAGCCTGGTGGAAAAATATCAGGATCGTTATCTCGCCGATCGCGCTTTTGACCTGGCCTGGACCCACGGTCAGGTACTGCTCCGCCAGATCAACGCCACAGAGGCCGATGCCCATCTCTATGGCCGTCTGGCCGGCGTGGTGCTTTATGCCAATCACTCGCTGCGCGCCGATTCGAATATCCTCAAAAAGAACAGCCGCGGCCAGTCCGGGCTATGGGGCTATGCCATTTCCGGCGATTTGCCGATTGTCCTGCTGCAGATTGAAGATCCGGCCAATATCGATCTGGTGCGGCAACTGGTGCAGGCCCACGCCTACTGGCGGTTGAAAGGACTGGCGGTGGATCTGGTAATCTGGAACGAGGATCATGCCGGATACCGGCAACTTCTCCACGACCAGATTTTCGGCCTGATTGCCGCGGGCATCGAAGCCAATATCACCGATCGCCCCGGCGGTATCTTCGTGCGACCCGCCGACCAGATAGCCGAGGAGGACCGCATCCTGTTCCAAGCGGTTGCCCGGGCCATCCTCACCGACAGCCGGGGGACGCTCGCCGAACAGATCAGCGGCCGCAGCCTGATAGGGATAAATGTGCCGCAACTGAACCGCACCCGAACCTTCCGTCCCGAACCACTGGTGGTGGCCCCCCAGCCGCGCCACGATTTAATGTTCTTCAACGGACTGGGCGGTTTTACCCCGGATGGCCGGGAATATGTTATCACCACCGCCGTGGGGCGGCAGACTCCGGCACCATGGGTAAACGTTCTGGCCAATCCGCTTTTCGGCACGGTCGTCGGCGAGAGTGGTCCGGTCTGCACCTGGAGCGAGAATGCCCATGAGTTCCGGCTCACACCCTGGTCCAATGATCCGGTGAGTGATGTGAGCGGTGAGGCCTTTTACCTCCGCGATGAAGAGCGCGGGCACTTCTGGTCGCCGACGCCTTCACCCTGCCGTGGGAGCTCGCCCTATGTTACCCGGCATGGCTACGGTTACACCGTCTTTGAATGCACGGAGCGCGGCATCCACTCCGAACTGTGGCTGTACGTGGCTCTCGACGCAGCGATCAAGTTTGCGGTGCTGAAGGTCCGCAACCAGTCGGGCCGGGCCCGCAAGCTCTCGGCTACCGGCTATGTACAATGGGTCCTTGGCGACCTGCAGTCGAAATCGGCCATGCATGTCACTACCGCCGTTGATTCGCAGAGCGGCGCTCTGCTCGCCCGCAATCCCTACAATACCGAGTTCCTCGACCGGACGGCGTTCTTTGATGTGGATGACCGGAGTCGCAGCATAACCGGTGACCGGACGGAATTTTTGGGACGTAACGGGACCCTGGCGGCGCCTGCGGCGATGAGTCGGACCCGCCTGTCCGGCAGGGTTGGGGCTGCTTTGGACCCGTGCGCCGCGATCCAGGTGAGTTTCGAGCTGGATGCCGGGGAGGAGCGTGAGATCATTTTCAGGCTTGGGGTCGGGCGCGACCGGGGCGATGCCGGTCGACTGATCAATCGTTTCCGCGGTACAATTGCCGCCCGCGCCGCCCTTGATGCGGTCTGGCAGCACTGGTCCCACACCCTCGGCGCGGTCAATGTCGAAACCCCCGATCAATCCCTGAACATCCTGGCCAACGGCTGGCTCCTCTACCAGACTCTCGCCTGTCGGCTGTGGGCGCGATGCGCGACCTACCAGTCGGGAGGGGCCTTTGGTTTCCGCGATCAGTTGCAGGACGTGATGGCCCTGATTTATGCCAGGCCGTATCTGGTGCGTGACCATCTGCTGCTCGCAGCCTCGCGCCAATTCGAAGAAGGAGATGTACAGCACTGGTGGCATCCGCCGATCGGTCGCGGGGTGCGCACCCACTGTTCCGACGATTATCTCTGGCTGCCGCTGGCAACCAGCCGCTATGTTCTGGCCACCGGCGACAGCAGGGTGCTGGATGAGTCCGTCGGCTTTCTCCAGGGCCGCCCGGTAAACGCCGATGAAGACTCGTATTACGATCTGCCGATCCGCGCCGATCTGGAGGCGAGTCTCTATGACCACTGTGTCCGGGCCATTAAAAACAGCCTCGTTTTCGGTGCCCACGGCCTGCCGCTGATCGGGTCCTGCGACTGGAATGACGGGATGAATCTGGTCGGCGAACACGGCAAAGGCGAAAGCGTGTGGCTGGGATTTTTCCTGTACGAGGTGCTCATGCGCTTCGCCGAGGTTGCGGACCTGCGCGATGATTTTGTCTTTGTCGAACGCTGCCATGATGAGGCTGATCTGCTGCGTCGCAATATCGAGAAACATGGCTGGGACGGCCTGTGGTATCGCCGGGCCTATTTCGACGACGGTACGCCGCTCGGCTCAACGGTGAACAGCGAGTGCCGCATCGATTCGATTGCCCAGAGCTGGTCCGTGCTATCAGGGGCGGGCGACCACGATCGTGCGCGCCGGGCCATGGAAGCAGTCGATCTGCACCTTGTCCGCCGCGAGCATGGTCTGATCCAGCTTCTCGATCCGCCGTTTGACAAGTCGGACCTGAATCCCGGCTATATCAAAGGCTA
>JBBRGP010000022.1:0-16076 GCA_038224105.1 Desulfobulbales bacterium
CATTGCCGCGAAAACCGGGTGGGTGCCCTTCCTCGACTTCGCCTATCAAGGTTTTGGTGAAGGGGTCGAGGCTGACCGCTGCGGGATCGAGGCGTTTGCCGCGGCCGGCATCGATTTCCTGGTTGCCAGTTCCTTTTCGAAGAATTTCGGTCTCTACAACGAGCGGACCGGGGCCTTAACCATTGTCAGCCCGAGCGCCGGAGAAGCGGCGGTGGCGATGAGCCACTTGAAAACCACCATCCGGGTGATCTATTCCAACCCGCCGGCCCATGGCGGCCTGGTGGTCGCCCTCATTCTCACCGATCCGCGGTTGCATCAGCAGTGGCTGGAGGAGCTGGCAGCGATGCGCAACCGCATCAAGGCGATGCGGGTGGCGCTGGTCGAAGGTCTGGCCCAACGCGGAGTGAAGGGTGATTTCTCGTCAATCACCAGGCAGCGCGGGATGTTCTCGTTCAGCGGCCTGTCGGATGCGGTGGTCGAGTGGCTGCGGGCTAATAAAAGTATCTACGTGGTGGCCGGCGGGCGCATAAATCTGGCCGGTCTGACCGAGGCAAATATCGGCTATGTCTGTGACGCCATTGCCGAGGCCACCAAGGGCTAAGAAATAACTCCCCTCCGATTGGCATAACCAAAGGGCCCGAGATGCGCATGCATCTCGGGCCCTTCTCTTTTAAGCGCCGCCTACGCCAGCTGCTGTTCGGTCCGGGTGATGATCTCTTCCTGATGATCGCGGTCGAGATCGACGAAGTAGTCGCTATAGCCGGCGACCCGGACCAGCAGGTTGCGGTATTCGTCTGGATGGACCTGGGCGGTACGCAGGGTTTGAGTATCGACGACATTGAACTGGATATGGTGGCCGCCCAGGGCGAAGTAGGTGCGGATGAGGTGGGCGAGCTTGTCGAGATCCTGCTCAGTTGCCAGCACACTCGGCAGGAAGCGCTGGTTGAGCAGGGTACCCCCCGATTTCACCTGGTCCATCTTGCTCAGCGACTTGATCACCGCGGTCGGGCCGTGGCGATCGGCGCCGTGGGAGGGGGAGGTGCCGTCCGAAGCGGGCAGGCCGGCGAAGCGGCCGTTGGCGGAGGCGCCGAGCATCTTGCCGAAGTAGACGTGACAGGTGGTGGACAGCATATTTAAATGGTATTTTGTGCCTTTGGTGTTGGATTTGCCGTCAATGGCGGCAAAGAGCGAGTCGTAGACCAGTTTCATCAGGGCGTCGGCACGGTCGTCGTCGTTGCCGAAAAACGGCGTCCGGTTCCAGAGCTTCAGGCGCAACGGCTCGTCGTTATGGAAATTGTCCTTAAGCGCCGACCGCAGCCTGGCCATGGGGACCGTTGCATTGTCATAGACGTGGGTCTTGATCGCCGACAGGCTGTCGGTCACCGTGCCGATGCCGCAGCACTGGATATAATTGGTATTGTAGCGCGGGCCGCCGTCATAATAATCCCGGCCTTTGTCGATGCAGTCGTGGATGACCACCGACAGGAAGGGGGCCGGCGAAAACCTGGCGTACATCCGTTCAATGTAGTTGTTGACCCCGATCTTCAGATCCACGACATACTCGAGCTGCCGGGTGAAGGCCTGGTACAGCTGGTCAAAATCGGCGAAGGTCGCCGGGTCGCCTGTGGTAATGGTGACCATCTTGCCGGTCAGCGGATCGATGCCGTTATTCAGGGTCACCTCAAGGATTTTCGGGACGTTGAGGTAGCCGGTGAGGATATAGGCCTCCTTGCCGAAGGCGCCGGTTTCGATACAGCCGCTGGTCCCGCCCTCCCGGGCATCTTCGACGCTCTTGCCGACCCGCAACTGCTCCATGATCACCGCGTCGCTGTTGAATACCGAGGGATAGCCGTAGCCTTTGCGGATCACCTTGGTTGCAGCCTTCAGGAAGCGATCCGGAGTTTTGCTGCTGATATGGACACTCGGCTGGGGCTGGAGCAGATGCAGTTCGTCGGCGACCTCGAGGCAAATGTAGGATACCTCGTTGCCTGCGTCGGCTCCGGTCGCGGTCAGGCCGCCGAGGTTGATCTGGGTGAAGTCGTTGTAGGTACCGCTCTCCTTGGCGGTTACCCCGACCTTCGGCGGCGCCGGATGGTTGTTGACCTTGATCCACAGGCAGCTGATCAGCTCCTTGGCCCGGTCGCGGTCGAGAATCCCGTCGGCCAGATCCTTTTCGTAAAACGGCTGGAGGTGGTGGTCGAGGTGGCCGGGGGTCATGGCATCCCAGCCATTCAGCTCGGTGATCGTGCCGAGATGGACAAACCAGTACATCTGCAGTGCCTCGTGCAGGGTCCGCGGCTTCTCGGCCGGGACGCGCCGACAAACGGCGGCGATCTGGCGCAGCTCGGCCTGGCGGCGCGGGTCATGTTCTTTCGCCGCCATGGCCTCGGCCAGGTCGGCGTGGCGATTGGCGAAGAGGATCGCCGCTTCACAGGTGATTGCCATGGCCCGGAGCTGTTCGGCCTTATCGGCGGCCTCGGGGTCGAG
Organism: Desulfobulbales bacterium; assembly: GCA_038224105.1. Taxonomy (GTDB): domain Bacteria; phylum Desulfobacterota; class Desulfobulbia; order Desulfobulbales; family Desulfocapsaceae; genus Desulforhopalus_A. The sequence continues at coordinate 2,488 of JBBRGP010000022.1, forward strand.
GTGGTAATCGAGGCTGCCTATCCGGTCGTCGATGCGCCTCTCATAATCGATCATCCCCATGGTGTAGATGGTGCCGTCGAGGGCGGTGTGCCCCGGCGCCCGCTGTTCCATGAACTCGGTGAACAAGCCCGCCTCGTAGGCAATGCGCCAGGATTCCGGAACATTGCTGAAGATCCGGTCGCGCATCGACCGTCCCTGCCAATAGGGGATGACCTCCGCCTCGTAGTGGCGGATGTCCTCCTCGCACACCCGGTAGCGGGTCATGGCCCGGCTGTTCAAAATCCGCAGATCTTCGGCGCTGTGGCAGGTCAGTTCGGGAAAGGTCGGGACCGCCTTGGGACGTGGCCCACGTTCACCAACCAGCAGTTCCGCCGCGCCGATATAGATGGTCTTGTGGGCGCAAAGGTGATGAAAGCACCTGGCCCGCAGTACCGGCAGTGAGTGTTTGCCGTAATTTTCCCGATAAAACGAGGTCTCGAGGAGCGCTCGTTCGATGGAAATCGATGGCTCCGTGGCAAAACTTTCCGCCCGAAGCGTTGCTATCCGACTGTTCATCCTATCCTCCGATGTGGACATCCGTGATGTATTCGTTGAGTAATTCCAAAACTATGGCTAGATGCTCCCGGGAGGGAGCGGTCAATGCCCGTCCCGGGTATGAGCAGGCGAGTTTACGGTATTTGGCGGTGGCCGAAGGGTGGTAGGGGAGCACGTCGATGCCCTGCACCCCTTTGCAGCCGGCGACGAAGGCTCCCGTCGCCCTGATATTTTCGGTATCGTCATTGACGCCGCCGATGAGAGGGATACGGACCCTGATGGCATGACCGTTATCGCTCAGGGCCTTGAGATTGGCGAGGATCAGGTCATTGGCCACTCCGGTCAGTTGTTTATGGCGATGGCTGTCGAGGTGTTTAAGATCGTAGAGAAAGAGCTCGGTGTGGTGGGCAATGTCCAGGAGCGTTGTGGTGGCGGCAAAGCCGCTGGTGTCGACTGCCCGGTGGATGCCCAGGGCGCCGCAGGCCTTAAGCAGGGCAAGAAGGCTCTCCGGCTGACCGAGCGGTTCGCCGCCCGAGCAGGTGATACCCCCGCCGGACTGGTCGAAGAAAGGCAGTTCCTTTTTGATCTCGGCAACTATCTCGGCAACAGCCATCCGCCACCCGGTCGCCTCATGGGCCAGGGCCGGACAGATGTCGATGCAGGCGCGGCAGAAAATGCACAGCTCCTCGGTCCGGCGCGGACCCGCGGCGGTCAGATGGAGGGCCTTTTCCGGACATTTGATCAGGCATTCGCCGCAGCCCGCGCACTTCTCGACCAGGGTCAGAATCCGGATCCGAGAGTCCAACCCCTCCGGATTATGACACCACCGGCAGCTGAGTGGACAGCCCTTGAAGAAAATGGTCGTTCTGATGTTCGGGCCATCGTGCAGCGCATACCGTTTGATGGCAAAAATTGTTGCGAAAAGAGTTCTCATGAGAACAGTTAACAATAAATCTTATTATCGTGCAAGTATATACATCGCTGGCGGCATTGCCAGCACAAAAAATAATGACCGGCAAAAAACGAGCCGCAGGGGGCAGCCGGGAGAATGTATACTATAAATGTATACTAATTGTGGCTCGTGTAAAGCGCAAAGAGCACCGACAAGTTTTTGTTCAGCCCGGCCGTCCAGGGTCAAAAACATTGTAGCTGACAGGGAAGTTGCAAAGATGGTACAGTCCAGGAAGTCGCGATCCGCGACCGGATCGATAACCGGAAAGAACAATATTCACCAACAATGAACGGGAGATTGTGCTATGAGATTGCTAGTGCTACTGGGAAGCCCCCGCTAGGGCGGAAACAGCGAGACTTTGGCTCACAAGGTTGCCGAGGCGGTCGAGCAGGCCGACGGGATAGTCGAGTACAAAAGACTCAACGATTTGAATCTGCGGCCCTGCCAGGGCTGCGGTGGCTGTGATAAAACCGGCATGTGCGTCATCAAGGACGACATGATCGATATCTATCGGGCAGCCGATGAGGCCGATCGGATTTTGCTGGTCAGTCCGGTCTATTTCTATAGTCTTTCGGCCCAGTGCAAAATCTGCGGTGATCGGTTCCAGGCGCGCTGGTCAAGAAAATACCAGCTGAAGGAGCGATTCCGTCAGGGTGAAGGCCGGAAGGGCTACCTGCTCTCGACCTCGGCCACCGTCGGCTCGAAAATCTTCGAATGCAGCGTACTGACCGCCCGCTATATCTATGACGCCATGGATGTCGAATACGGCGGAGAGTTGCTGGTCAAGGGAGTAGATAAAAGAAAGGCGGTTCTTGAGGTTCCGGCGGAGATGGCCCGGGCCGAGCAATTCGGTCGGGATATGGTTGCCGGTCGGGTCTGAGCTCGTATCCCGCGGACAGGGTGTTGCTTGCCCTTCGCTCATGTCGTCGTGCCGATTGTTGACAATGCCGGGGATTTTGCCGAGGGTTCCGTCCCCACAACCGCTGGACCTGGAAAAGAAAGTGCGAAAAAGCCTAAAAAACTGTATAGGGAGGAAATTCACGGAAATCTCTCCGGGGAAAACAATGAAGCCTTTTACCTGTCTCGACAACAGCGCAAAGGTATGACAGCCGCGCCTTCCTTGCTGGACCAAATCTCTTGACGACGAAATACATATGTGCGGTATTGCCGGAATAGTGGCGTTTGCCGATACTCCTGCGCCCGAGCTGTTCCAGCTGCAGGCGATGTGCAATGCCATGGTCCATCGTGGCCCTGACAGCGAGGGCACCCATATCCGCAACGGGGTGGCGCTGGGGATGCGGCGGTTGTCGATTATCGACCTGGCTGGCGGCAGCCAGCCGATCTTCAATGAGGACCAAACCATTCTCTGCGTTTTTAACGGGGAAATTTATAATTATCGGGAATTACGCCGGGAGTTGGAGCGGTGCGGCCATACCTTCGCGACCAACTCCGACACCGAGATCATCGTCCATGGCTATGAGGAGTACGGCGAAGATCTGCCGGTCCGCCTCAACGGCATGTTTGCCATTGCCCTGCATGATACCAAAAAAAGAAAACTCCTGCTGATCCGGGACCATGTCGGCATCAAGCCGCTCTACTATGCCTGTGATGGGAGGTATCTGGTCTTCGGCTCGGAGGTTAAGGTCCTGCTGGCCTCCGGCCTGGTGAAAAAGGAGCTGAATGTCGATGCCGTGGGTCAGTTCCTGGCCTGGGAGTATGTACCCGGGCCGATGACCCTGCTGCAGGCCGTTCACAAACTGCAACCCGCCCATCTTCTCACCATCGATCTGACCTCGCCGGCACTGCAACCCCGCCCCTACTGGGATATTCCGATGCCGGACGGGACCGTGCACAGTCCGGCGGAATGGGAGGAGCGGGTCGACGCGCTGCTCCGGACCTGTGTGATCCGGCAACTGGTCAGCGATGTCCCACTGGGGGCATTTTTATCCGGCGGGGTTGATTCATCCCTGGTGGTCGCCGCCATGGGCCGGGCGCGGACCTTCAGTATCGGCTTTGACGATCCGTCCTACAACGAACTGCACTGGGCCCGGCAGGTGGCCGCTCACCTCGGCGTCGACCATCATGACGAGGTCCTCAAACCGGATATCCTCGAACTTTTCCACCATCTTCTCCATTTCATGGACGATCCGATTGGTGACTTCTCCATCTTCCCCACCTATCTCGTTTCGGCGCTGGCCCGCCGCCATGTGACCGTATCCTTGAGCGGCGACGGCGGGGACGAACTGTTCGGCGGCTATGAAACCTATGTCGCCAATCTGCGGGCCGGCCAATACGGCAAAGTGCCGCGAATTTTGCGGAAAGGGGTCATTGAACCACTGATTTTGGCGGTGAAACCACAGGGGGCCAAAAAAGGACTGATCAATAAAGCCCGGCGTTTTGTCGAAGGGGTCAATCTCCCTGCCCATCTCGCCCATTGCCGGTGGCGGATCTTTACCGGCGAGGTTCGGCGGGCCCAGCTTTTCACTCCCGATGCCGCCCGGCAGCTGGTCACTCCGACCGATGACCATATCACCAGACTGTTCGCCCAGGCCGGCAATCGCGACCCGTTGACCCGCTGCCTGTACGTCGATGTCAAGAGCTACCTGTGCGACAATATCCTCACCAAGGTCGACCGGATGTCGATGGCGGTGTCCCTGGAGAGCCGGGTTCCCTATCTCGATCCCGAGCTGGTGGCGCTGGCCTTTGCCATCCCCCCAGAATTAAAGGTTACCGGCTCCACCACCAAGGTGCTGTTGAAAAAGGTGGCGGCCAGGCATATTCCGGCAGCCTGTGTTTATCGGCCCAAAGAGGGTTTCAGCATTCCGATCAAGCACTGGCTGACCACCAGCCTGCGCCCGCTGATGGAGGATTTACTCGCTGAGAAATCAATCAGGGAACAGGGACTCTTCAATTGGCAGGCCATCGACACCATGAAAAGGGACCACCTGCAGGGCAAAGAAAACAACAGCCATCAGCTCTGGTCGCTGATGATGTTTCAGGCCTGGACCAGAAAATGGCTGGAAGGACAATAATTATGGGAAACATTTTAGTAACCGGTGCAACCGGTTTTACCGGAACCGCTCTCTGCCGGCGACTGGTCGGCGACGGGCACCGGGTTGTCGCCTTTGTCAGGCCAACCAGCAAAATCGACGAACTGCAGAAGCTGGGGGTAGATTGCAGCTTGGTCGATATCTGCGATCCACAGGCGGTGCAGCGACAGTTCCACGATTTCACTACGATCTATCATATCGCCGCCGCCTATCGCACCGAGCACTCCTCCACCGATGCCTTTCGCCAGGTGAATGTCGAGGCAACTCGCAATCTCCTCGAGGCGGCGCGGGCAACCGGGGTGGGGCGGTTCATCCATTGTTCGACCGTCGGGGTCCAGGGCGAGATCGACGATCCGCCCGCCGATGAGGAATATCGCTTCAAACCCGGCGACCATTACCAGGAATCGAAAAAAGAAGGGGAGGTGCTGGCGCGGCAATATTTTTCCCAGGGTTTGCCGGGCACGGTTTTTCGCCCGGTGGGCATCTACGGCCCCGGCGATACCCGGTTTCTGAAACTCTTCCGTTCCGTTGGCAAAGGGGTTTTTGTCATGATCGGTTCCGGCAAGGTTCTCTACCATATGACCTATATTGACGATCTGATCGAGGGCATTGTCCTCTGCGGCACTCGGCCCGAGGCGATTGGCGAGGTCTTTACCCTGGGCGGTGAAAGCTATACGACCCTGCGGGAACTGGTGAACCAAATCGCCCTGGTGCTGGGAAAGCCACAGCCAAGACTGACCATTCCCTATCTGCCGGTATTCTGGGCCTCGGTGGTCTGTGACCGAATCTGCAAGGTCCTGGCAGTCAGTCCCCCGCTCTATCCGCGGCGGGTCGAATTTTTCAGCAAAGACCGGGCCTTCTCCATCGCCAAAGCCAAACGGATGCTCGGATATAGGCCGCGGGTCGAGCTGCCCGAGGGTTTGCGCCGCACGGCCCGGTGGTACCGGGATCAAGGATTAATTTCCTAGCAAAAAAAGTTAAGCACGTTTTTCTGATACCAAAAGGTATTGTTTGAGCAGGATGGGCAACCATGATGAACAGGGAACGAAATCCCCGGCAGGCAGCGGCCGGGGAGTATGACGTAATTATAATCGGCCGGGGAATTTACGGCATCACTTTAGCCCTCGAGGCAGGACGTCGCGGGATCAAATCGCTTCTTCTCGAGAAAGGCGATTTCGGCGAATATACCAGTTTCAACAGCCTGAAAATTATCCATGGCGGTCTCAGATATCTGCAATCGCTGGATCTCCACCGTTTCAAGGAATCGGTCCGGGAACGCAGCTGGTTTCTCAAGCATTTCCCGCGGCTGGAAAAATCCAACCCTGTCGGCTGCCCCGGCAGCCATGCCGATTCAGGAAGGAATGATCTATCCCCAAAGTGGCAAGGAAACGGCACAGCTCGCTTCGGTACAGCAATTTGACAGGACCGTTCGCCATCTCGACGACCTGGTGTTGCGGCGCTCGACCATCTGGGAAAGCGGACTGCAGGCACTGCTTGCCGACCTGGCGGGGATGCTGGCCTGGGATGAAGACCGTCGGCAGAAGGAGCTGGAAGGGTGTACCGCCAGACTCCAGCCTATGGCGCTCGAGCCGCCGCCGCAGCCGCCGAAAAAGCATAAACAAGCATAAGGACCAGACGGGGCTGTCGAAAACTGGTTTTCCGCAAGCCCGGCAAGGGGACATTTTAACCGGAAGCCCCTTTGCCGCTGCTCATCCTTTCCCCCAACACCCTGTTGTCATAACATAATGAAACGCGATATCCAAAAATTGCAAGACCTTCAGTTTGACCTCGCCGTGGTCGGCGGCGGCATCCATGGCGCTGCGCTCGCCCTCGCGGCGGTGCGCGCCGGATACCGGGTAGCCCTCCTGGAAAAGGGTGATTTCGGTAACGCGACTTCGGCCAATAGTTTGAAAATTATCCATGGCGGCATCCGTTATCTGCAGCATGGCGATGTCAGGCGGATGCGCGAGTCGATTGTCTCCCGGCGGAGGATGATGGCCTTTGCTCCGCACCTCGTCAAACCTCTGGCCTGCCTGATGCCGACCTACGGCCACGGCATTAAAGGGCGGGAGATGATGCGGTTGGCCTTTGCGTTCTATGACCTCATAGCCTTTGATCGCAACCAAGGTCTGGCGGCGGCGAACCGGTTGCCCAGAGGCACGTCCCTGGGTCCAGACGAAGTCAGGGTGGTGGTCCCGGGCATCACCCGGCAGGGACTGACCGGCGGTGCGGTCTGGTACGATGCCATTGCCCTCAGCACCGAACGGCTGGTCCTCGAATATATCAAAGAGGCGGTGCGATATGGGGCCGTAGTCGCCAATTACGCCGAGGTCACCGCGGTTATGACGGCAGACCAGCGGGTCTCGGGCGTCACGGTTTCAGACCTGCTCGCCGGCCAAAAGATTGGTGTGGTCTGCCGGACGGTGATCAATGCCGCTGGACCGTGGCTGGAACGGCTGGCCGGCGGGGGGCGGTCCGCACCGGCCACCCAACTCTGGACCACCGCCGTCAACGTCGTCGTGAAAAAACGGCTCTTTCCAAAATATGCGGTCGGTCTCGAAGGATATACCGATTTTACCGATAAGGACGCGTTCATCAAACGGGGCAAGCGGCTGTTCTTCTTTGTCCCGTGGCAGGAGCGCTATACCATGATCGGCACCACCTACGCCCCGTATCACGGCGCGGTCGATGACTTTTCCCTGACCCGGGAGGAGGTGGCGAAGGTGCTCGACGATATCAACAAGATCTGGCCGACGGGCCAGCTGACCATGGAAGATGTCACCATGGTCCACGGCGGACTGCTTCCCATGACCGAGGCGGACAGCAGCACGGCCGATTCGGTGCAGTTGGACAAGTCGTCGCTGGTCATCGATCATGGTTCGGCCGCCGGCATCAACGGGCTCTTTTCGATCAAAGGGGTGAAGTACACGACCGCTCCCGACATTGCCGAAAAAATGGTCAGGATACTGGCAAAAGACAAATGGCTGGGCCGGCGAGTCCCCGGCTGTTACGCCGCCGTTCGCCCTCGCCGCCTCGATCTCGGTACGCTCATCGGCCGGCTCGGTCCGGAGTACGAGTTAATCAGAAACCATCTCGTGGGCCGCTACGCAACGGGGTGGCGGGAAATCTTCGGCTATATTGCCGCAACCGATTCCTCGGCATCAGGCGCGTCGTCGCTCTGGCTTTGCACCGAACCGCCGTTGCTGGTGGCCGAACTGCTTTACTTCATCCACGAGGAGATGGCGGTGACCCTCGCCGATGTGGTATTTCGGCGATGCGGCCTGGCCTCGGCCGAGTGTCCAGACAGGGATATCCTTGCCCGCATTGCCGGGATCATGGGCGGTGAACTGGGCTGGAGCGAGGCGGAAGAGGAGCGGCAGCTTGCCAAAGTGTTTCAAGTTTTTGCACTTCTACACGGATGAGGATGTCATAATGTTTCAGGAAACCGCGGATATAGAGACGGCAACGGGGCAATATGCAGCACGGTTCGGAGGGGCGGTAGGCCGATTTTTCCTTGAAAAACAGGCGGCGATGACCCTCGAACTCCTGCAGGAACTACCCGGCGCGAGGGTACTAGATGTCGGCGGTGGGCATGCCCAGCTTGCCGAACCTCTGGTGCGAAGCGGTTTCTCGGTAACAGTCACCGGCAGTGCCGACAGCTGTCGGCACCGGCTGGATCAGCGACTTCCGCCGGGGGCGTTCACCTATCGAACCTGCGATTCACTGGCACTGCCTTTTGCCAGCCGCTCCTTCGACGTGGTCATGGCCTTTCGCCTGCTACCCCATGTTGTCAGGTGGCGGGAAATTGTCGCGGAATTGTGTAGAGTGGCTGACAAATGCGTGATTTTTGATTATCCTGATAGCAGATCCACCAACATTTTGTACGATCTGCTTTTCGCCGTGAAAAAGAAACTGGAAGGCAATACCCGGCCGTTCACCCTCTTTTCCCGCGCCGAAATCGCCTTGGAAGTCAAGCGCAACGATTTTCGCTGGCCGCTCTTCAAGCCCGAATTTTTCCTGCCGATGGTGGTTCACCGCAAGGTCAACAGCCCGGGCTTCTCAACGATGGCCGAGCATTGCTTTTCCATCACCGGCGTCACTCGGCTGTTCGGTTCGCCGGTCATTGTCCGGAGTGACAGGAAGGGATAGGGGCTATTTTTACAGATAAGGAGTCCGTTTTGGCAGAAACCGCACCGGCATTACGATCAATACTGGTTATCGCCCCCCAGCCGTTTTTCCAGAACCGGGGAACGCCCATCGCCGTGCGACTGCTGGTCGAGGAACTGGCGCACCTCGGCCACGAGGTCCATCTCCTGGTGTATCATGAGGGTGAGGCGATCGACATGCCCGGGGTCCAACTGCACCGGATTCCTGCCCTTCGGGCCATCAAGAATATCCCGCCGTCACTTTCCTGGAAAAAGGTAGTATGCGATATCTTTATGTTTTTTAAGACCTGGCAACTTTTGCGGCGCCACCGCTTCGAGGTTATTCACGCGGTTGAGGAATCGGCTTTTATTGCTCTCTTTATGAAAAAAATATATGGAATTCCATATGTTTATGATATGGATTCCTCTCTGGCCATGCAAATTGTCGAGAAATTTTCCTTCTTCCGCCCGGTGTCCCGGCTTCTCGAGTTTTTCGAGGGGATAGTGGTGCGGGGAAGTTCGGGGGTGGTTGCTGTGTGTAAAAGCCTCGAAGATATCGTCCTTTCCCACGCACCGGGCCAGCATGTGGTCCGGCTTGAAGATATCAGTCTGTTGCGGGGAAGTGTCAATTCGGAAGAATCGTTACGGGACCGTCTCAACATCTCCGGGCCGATCATGCTGTATGTCGGCAATCTCGAGGCCTATCAGGGAATTGATCTGCTCCTCGAGAGTTTTCAGGTGGCACTCGGTCAAGGCTGCCGGGGCAGTCTCGTCATTATTGGCGGGACTGCCGATACTATCGCCAGATATCGGCATCATGCCGAAGACCTTGGAATCGCCGACCACACCTACTTCTACGGACCCCGGCCGGTGGAACTGCTTGGCCACTTTCTCGCCCAGGCTGTTATCCTCCTGTCGCCGAGAATTCAGGGCAACAATACGCCGATGAAACTGTACTCCTACCTCGATTCCGGCAAGGCCGTTCTTGCCACCAACCTTCCCACCCACACCCAGGTCCTTACCGATGATGTTTCCTGCCTGGTCGAACCGACCAAGGAGAGCATGGCGGCGGGCATAGCCAGGTTGTTGGGAGATCCGCAGCTTTGCCTGGAACTTGGCAAAAAAGGCCAGAAAGTCGCCCGGGAAAAATATTCTCTGACCGCATTCAAAGCAAAGTTGAGCGCTTTTTATCAGCAGGTTGCGGACGAACTGCCTAAGGCCAAAAGATCGCTGTGGCTTTTCTTTTCTTTCAACTGCCCAATGGAGTCGGTCCACGATATCATCTTCTATTGTGGTCAGGTATAAAGGGCTTCGCGGAAAGCCCCTTCACTCACTTTCGATAACGACGCACGATCTATGAAAATACTCATTACCGGCGGCACGGGATTCACCGGTCATAACCTTGGCAAGAGACTCCTCCAGGATGGCCATGAGGTGCGCCTGCTCGTGCGGAGCGTCTCGCGGGTCGCCCTTCCGGCCCATCCGGGGTTGGAAATTCAGGAAGGGGACATCAGGGACCGGGCGGCGGTGGACAAAGCGGTTACCGGTGTGGCGAAGATTTTCAACATCGCCGCGATGTTTCGGTCGGCCGCCTCGGTCGATCAGGATTACCGCGATATCCATGTCGAGGGGACGCGCCACCTGGTCGAGGCGGCAGTCAGGCATCAGGTCGAACGCTTTGTCCATTGCAGTACCGTCGGCGTGCACGGTGACGTCAAGGTACCGCCGGCCACCGAGGAATCACCTTTTGCACCCGCCGATATCTACCAGCGCACCAAACTGGAAGGGGAACTGCTGGCCCGGCAGTTGGCGGCAACCCACGGGTTGGCACTGTCGGTGGTTCGCCCCACCGCCATCTATGGTCCGGGCGATATGCGGCTCTTGAAACTGTTTAGGCTCGCGGTAAAGAAAATCACCCCAGTGATCGGCACAGGCAGGATCTTCTACCATATGGTGTATATCGACGACCTGGTCCAAGGGTTCCTTCTCGCCTCGGAACAGAAGGCGGCGGTCGGCGAGGTGTTTATCATCGGCGGCGACGAAAATTTGATTCTCGATGACCTCCTTTCGACAATTGCCCGGATTACCGGCAGTCCGGACAGGAAGATCCATATCCCCGCCCGGCCCTTTCAACTTGCCGGTTCCCTCTGCGAGAAGATCTGCATTCCCCTCGGCATCGAACCACCCCTCTACCGGCGCAGGGTCGATTTTTTCACGAAGAGCCGCAGTTTCGACATCAGCAAGGCCAAACGGCTGCTCGGCTACCGGCCGAAGTTCGGATTGGAAGAGGGGTTACGGCAAACTGCTGTATGGTATAAGGAGCAGGGCTTGCTGTAACCAACAAAAGCGATAGGGATATCTGTCCGAAGCGGCGAGATTTTTTTCCTGGTGTTGCCGACTTTGGATCGCCAGCATACCAAAAGAACAGAGTCAAATGGCCATGGATGTATTTGTCGCACGACAACCGATTTTTGGTAAGGACAAGAATCTATTCGCCTACGAACTTCTTTTCCGGACCGGCCAAGCCAACACCTTCCCGGCCATCGATGGCGAAACCGCCACCTCCAGTCTGCTGTCATCATCTTTTTTCACCGTCGGCATAGACCATATCTCCGGGGGAAAAAGAGTTTTTATCAATTTTACCGAAGAGTTGCTGGTTCAGGGCACGCCAACGATGTTCCCCAAAGATCGGGTGGTGGTCGAAATACTTGAGGATGTTCGGCCGACGAAGGAGCTGATCGCCGCCTGTCAATTCCTGCACCGGAGCGGCTACACCCTGGCCTTGGACGATTTTGTCTTCCGAAAAAACCTGCAGCCGCTGATAGAGATCGCCGAAATCATCAAAATCGATTTCCGTCTCAGCCCGATGCCCGAGATAGTTACCATCCTCTCGGCACTCAAAGGATATTCCTGTCAGTTCCTGGCTGAAAAGATTGAAACCCATGAAGAGTTCGAGAAAGCCAAAGCCATGGGCTTCAGCTATTTCCAAGGTTATTTCTTTGCCAGGCCGGAAGTTTTGAAAAACAAGGACATTTCTTCCTCCCAGCTGACGATGATGCGGCTGGTCTGTGAGGTCAATCGGGCGGAATTTCAGGTCGAAAAACTTGAGGCATTGATCAATCAGGATGTGGCGATATCCTTCAAGCTCATCAATTATCTCAATTCCGCCTATTTTTCAAGGCTCCAGCCGGTCTCTTCGATCAGGCAGGCCATTGCCTTCCTCGGGGAGCGTGGAATCCGGATGTTCGTCTCGCTGATCGTTGCCAGCCGGCTCGTTGACAATAAACCCGACGAACTGTTGCGCACTTCGGCCATCCGGGCGAAATTTCTTGAGCACATCGGCTTCGAGGCCGGCCTCGACAGCGGCGAGATGTTCATCCTCGGGCTGTTCTCGCTGCTGGATGCCATGCTTGACCACTCAATGGAGCATCTTGTCGGCCAGTTGCCGCTGACCGCCGAAGTGAGCGAGGCCCTGGTCAACAAAAGCGGCAAACTTTCGCCGTATCTGCTGATCGTCGAATCCTTGGAAGCCGGCAATTGGTCGGCCCTCGATGCCCAACTGGCCGCGCTTAACCTGGCATCTGATAAGGTTCAAACGTTTTATCTTGATGCCGTGCGGATGGCGGATATTTTTTAGCCGAGGTGATTTTTCTCACCCGTTGCGGAGTGCCAGATATTGCTGGGCGGCAAGGGGATGTTCCCCCTCCGCCGGTTTTCGCCGGACATAACTGCCGTCCGGCTGCATATCCCAGGAATAGGTATTATCTTTTTCGTAGATCGCCAGTATTTCTTCCAATTCCGCTTTGATCTCGGGGTTGTCGACCGGCATGATCGTTTCCATCCGGGATTCGAGATTACGTTTCATCAAGTCGGCGGAACCGATAAGGAAAATCGGGTCGCCGCCATTTTCAAAGCGATAGATCCGGCTGTGTTCGAGAAACCGGCCGACGATGCTATACACCCGAATGGTCTCCGATAGACCTGGCGCCCCGGCGCGTAGGCTGCACAGGCCCCGGACGTTGAGCGAAATCGGCACTCCGGCCTGACTGGCCAGGTAAAGTTCACGGATGATCTGCCGGTCCTGCAGCTGGTTCATCTTGGTTTTGATCCCCGAAGGTTTACCCGCGTTATGGTTAATCACCTCCTGGCGGATCAGGGCGATAAAACGCTCGCGCATGTTATGGGGGGCAACAAAGAGCAGATTGTATTCCTGAGCACCGATCGCGCCGGTCAGTTCATTGAACAGCCGACTGACATCGCGACCCAGCTGGTGATGGCAGCTGAGGATTCCCAGATCGCCGTAAAGACGGGCCGTGCCGGTGTGATAATTGCCGGTGCCGATGTGAACGTAGCGCTTGATGCCGTCAGCTTCCTCGCGGACGACCATCGCCAGCTTGACGTGGGTCTTCAACCGTTCGACTCCGTAGACCACGTGGGCTCCAGCCTGCTCCAGGATTTTCCCCCAGGCAATGTTGGGAGCCTCGTCAAATCGGGCGGTGATTTCAACGAGAACGGCGACCTGTTTCCCCCGCTTGGCCGCCTCCATCAGGGCCTTGACGATGGGGGATTGGGTTGCGGTCCGGTAGATGGTCAGCTTGATTGCCAGGACCTTGGGATCGGTGGCCGCATGTTGCAGCAGCCTGAGGATCGAGGTGTCAAAATCGTGATAAGGGAGATGGATAAGGATATCTTTTCTTTTGATCTCCGCGAAAAACCCATCGCAGTCATCGGGATGGATGTTTTTCAATCGGGGATGGGTTATGGGAATATGCGGGGCATCGCGCAGATCCCCGCGGCCGTCGATCTTCAGGTCGAGGAGATCGCCATAGCTGAGCATGCCGCGAATCGACATGACCTGCGAGGGATGGATGTCGAGCTGTTCAACAAGCCAGTCGCGAAGGTCGAGGG
>JBBRGP010000023.1:0-15969 GCA_038224105.1 Desulfobulbales bacterium
GACCAGGGCGACGGTGGCGACGATGTAGATCACGGCGGCGTGAGCGGACAGCGCATGGCCCGTGATGGATTGGAGCCCGCCGTACTCGGTGCTGCCACCATCACCGCCTTAAACGAAATCCTGCCGCCGTGCTGGAGTCGCCATAACCCGGTGGACATCCTCGGCGACGCCACCGCCGACCGCTACAGCCAGACCCTGGAAATCATTTTCAGGGAACAAAATCTTCACGGCCTCATGGTCATTCTCGCTCCCCAGGCGCTGACCGCCCCCCTGGCTGTGGCCGAACGGCTGGTCCAAGTGGTTAAGGGTCGGGCTATTCCGGTCTTTGCGGTATGGATGGGCGGTCGCGATGTGGCGGCTGCCACCCAATTCCTCAACGATGCCGGGATCGCCACCTTCGCCACGCCCGAACGGGCCGTCCATGCCTATGCCTACATGGTCCAGCACACCCGCAATCTGGAAATGGCCAGGGAGATTCCGCCGCGTCTTGAACGCCGTTTATATTTCGACCGGGACACCGTGCGGACCATCGTCGAGGCCGCCGATCTCGCCACCTCCACATTTTTGCCGGCCGCAGAGACCGGGAAAATCCTCGAGGCCTACGGCATTAACGTCAGTCCGACGGAAATTGCCGACTCCGCCGAGGCCGCCGCGGCAATCGCCGAAAAGGTCGGCTGGCCGGTGGCGATGAAGATTTTATCGCCAGACATCAGCCATAAAACCGAAGCCGACGGCGTTCATCTGGACCTGCGCAGCAAAGACGAGGTCCTCGCCGCCTACGCGAAATGCATCGACGGTGCCCAAAACTTCAAGGAGCAGGCGCGGATAGACGGGGTGACCATTCAAGCCTATCTTGCCCGTCCCGATTACGAGCTGCTGCTCGGCCTCAAACGCGATGATGCCTTCGGCCCGGTCATCGTTTTCGGGATGGGCGGAATCTTCACCGAGATTGTCCGGGACCGCGCCCTCGGCCTGCCGCCCCTCAATCGCCTGTTGATCCGCCGTCTGATGCAGGAGACCCGGGTCTTCAAACTGCTCGGTGGCTACCGCAACCGCCCTCCCGCCGATATGGAGGCCCTCGAACAGATGCTCCTGCAGCTCTCCCAACTGGCCGTCGATATTCCGGAAATAGCCGAACTGGACATCAATCCGGTGCTCATCAAGGACGGAAAACCAGTGGTCGTCGATGCACGAATCCTGCTCAGATCGGCGCCAAAACCTTCGCCCCTGCATCTGGTAATCAGTCCCTATCCGGCCCAATACGAGGTGTGCGCCACCGCCAAAAGCGGCCTGCGCCTCCTCATTCGTCCCATCCAGCCCGAAGACGCCGAGCTCTTTGTCGAGCTGTTCAAGACCCTCTCACCGACCAGTGTCTATTACCGCTTCTTCCGCCACATGAAGAAGCTGACCCCGGAGATGCTGGCGATGCTGACCCAGGTCGACTACGATCGGCATATGGCGCTGGTGGCGATCGACCAGTCTTCGACCCCAGAAAGGATGCTGGGGGTGGCCCGGATCATCGCCGACCCCGACATCTCCCAAACCGAATTTTCGATCATGGTAGGCGATTCCTGGCAGGGTCAGGGGGTGGGGGCCAGGCTCCTCCTCAACCTGCTCAAAGCCGCCAGGGATCAGGGGGTGAAAAAGGTCTGGGGGACGGTATTACCAGAAAACACCCATATGCAAAACCTCGGCAAGAAGTTCGGATTTTCGATCAAATATAACAGTGAAGAGGGGGCGTACGATCTGACCATCGATCTTACCCAGGCCAATCTGGCGGAATAATACGTAAGCGGAGCCACACCGATGAAAAAGCATTTCCTGGTCACGATCAGCAACGACCCCAGCCACCTCTACGGGGTCAGATTTCTCTGTTCTTTTTTCAACACCATCGCCGAACAGCAGGTCACCCTTCTCCATATCTGCCGACAGGACGATGGCAACATGGCCCAGGCCCTCGGCCAGATGTGGCAGGGCCCCGCCGACGGCATCCAGGGCCAGCTTACCGTCCAGGCCAGAAAAGCGATAGACAAGACCAAAGAACTGCTCAAACAGCACCGGATGTCCATAGACCAGATAATGACCAAGACCGCGGCCGAACGTTACGGGAAGGTCAAGGATATCCTGATGGAAGGGGCTAAGGGTTGCTATGATGCCATCGTCCTCGGCCGACGGGCGACCTATGCCCTGCAGTGGATGTTCGAAAGACCGGGCGACGAGACGGCCCATGCCATCATCAGAGACAGCGGCTGCACCACGCCGCTATGGATATGCCCTGAGGCGCCGGCAGATCGAAAAAACGTGCTGCTCTGTCTCGATGGTTCGGAGAATTCCTACCGGACGGCCGATCATGTCGGCTATATGCTGGCCAGCCAAGGCCATCATCGGATCACCCTGTTCCATATGGCGACCGGGGCCGGGGCGAACGCCACCGAGATTTTCACCAGGGGTGAGGCCATACTCCATGAGCACGCGATTGGCGATGAACGGATCGGCCGCGATACCTCTTGGGGTTTGACGGTGTCCGGAGCGATCCAGAGCGAATGTGACCGAGGTGGTTATGCGGCGATCGCCGTGGGACTCCATGGAGGAAACCGGGAACAGTCGAAAAATTTGAACCTGGCGGGTGGAACCACCACCAAACTCATCAGCAAGGTGGAAAAGGCCGCGCTCTGGTGCTGTCCATAAAGGGTTGCCCCGGCCGGCCTCCAGCCGCCTGGGCACCGGTGTTATTGCAACACTACCTCTTGGTCATTTAAATACAATTTGCCGTCCCTGATCTCCGCCTTATGGTGGATATTCACGCCATCCTTGACAAAAAGACCGCCCCGCATTCCCGGATATACCGGGGCAAAGAGTATCTCGGCATCGCCCACCAGTTTTTCCGGCAGGCTGACCGCCGATTTCAGCGTGAAAATCTCCAGCGCCAGCGCCGGTTGATTGACGACGGGGATAAACTGGGCGAAGGTCATGTCTTTTTTCAAACCGAGCAGTACATCGCCTTTGATCTCGCCCTCCGGCACCTGGACATGGAGATCGGAGATCCGCAATTCCAGCCCCTGGGTCAATAATTTCTCTCCGGCCGCAACGATCTGAATGCCAATCACCGCCATCCTCCTTTCGATGACCTGATTCATTTTGGCAGGATCATCCTTGGCGGCAACGATATCCCCGAGGAGGGCAGCCATCGTCGCGGTGTAGAGCTTCATGAATTCTTCATAACCTTTGCCATCCACCTCGTTTATGCCGGTCCGGGCAAAGACCTTATCGATCTTCTGCGCCCCGACATTGAGGCTGTCAACCCCGTATTCGGCGCTGGCCGACAACTTGTTGCGGTCCTTGTCATACTTGAGGAGATAATCGATCATGAGGTTGGTCAGGTCAAAGTGCTTGATCCCCTCGGTGGCCTCGACTTTTTGCGCCGCCATCGACACCTTGCCCTCCCAGATATAAGGGGATATCTTGGTCAAGTCGGATTTCAGGGACGCCCCGCCCACCCCAAATTTTCCGGCAACATCCATCCCCTCCCAGGACGCATCGGTAACGAACCTTTTAAATGTCTGGTCCGAAGCAAGCATGACCTTGCCGGGCCGCACCGCAAAGGAATCCTGCTCGGCCTGGAAGACGAAGGCATCCAAAGCGACGGTCGCCTCCACCTCGCCGTTGAATCTGAATTTTGTGGTGATATGCAAAGGATCCTTGCCGCCAAGCCGGCCGCTGACAAAATCGGTGTACCAGCTGTTTTTCTCCAAACTGGTGTTCGAAACAATGCCGCTCATTCCGTGCTCGGCTCGTTCGACAAATACCACTTCATCAACACCGTATATCGCCTTCATCCGGCCGAACTTGATTTTCCACTCAATTTCAGACGAGGAATAGCCTCGGTCATAGCGGACGATCTCGGCACTGATATCCTGACCGCTCTCGGTGTACATCGTATTGAGATTTCCCAAAGTCTCCCGCACCATCCGCTCCATGACCAGGCCACTGCCGAACGGCACCCCAAGTGCGGCGATCCCGAGAATTGCGACCACGCCCACCACTATCTTCTTCATACCTTCTCCTTACCCGCCCCAGGCCCCTCGATTACCCGTCAACAACCGGCGCCACCGAGATATAACCGCCACGTGCGGACGATCAACCGGTGCGTCGGCGCATGCCACTCCCCTCCCACGCAAAAACGTGGTTCACCCTATCCGGTATCGGCGCCCTGCACAACATTTTTGCGCAACACCCGCAAACTTTGAGCGGATCGGCTCTCACATACTTGGCCTGCCGTCCCGCGACAAATTACCCCGGCCGGTGGGCCATGGCAGATAGCCGGTACCGGCGGTTGACACATTGTATATCTGGATACCGCCAAGTCCGCCGCCAAGAGTATCTTTCAGAGAGACAATAATTTCGATGATGCCGTCGCCATCGGTATCAGCGAGGGTGGGGACGCTCATGCTGCCTCTTTTTGCCAATGTTGTTTTATGGAGCAGCTTTCCGTCGGCAGCCAAAATGATCAAATGGGAAAGATCTTGGTCTATGGAATACGTCGAGAAAACGATTTCAGGAACCCCGTCCTCATTCAAATCACCAGCCGCGGCACCCGAGGCTCCCAGGAAAGCCCCGCCGGGGATATCAAACTGATAGCGCCACAGAAGCGTGCCGTTGGGCGAATATGCTCTCATATAGCCATCATAGGAAGGGACGATAATCTCCGGGCGGCTGTCACCTGCAAGGTTTGCGAGTGCAGGTGCCGGGCATACCTGGACGATATTGTCTGCATAGCCGGTAAACAGCGGCCCGCCGGAGCAAATGGGCGTCTCAAAGCCAAGAACTCGGGTCATGTCGCCGTTCAGAGCCCAGAGACAGTTTCCCCGATTGATATATTCCCCAGCCAATTCATGGTCTGAGTAGAGGATTACCTCCGCCTTCTCATCTCCATCCAGATCCGCGAAAACCGGCGGAGAATCGGTGAATTCATCCCGATCGCTGCCATCGGCGCCCCAGCCCTGTATGGCCAGGGCGATGTTGTGGAACATCGGAATACTGCTTACGTGAGGTCCGGAAAACATATGGTGGGCGGGCATCGGATCGCCGTTTGCATAATTGAATCCGATGTACGAAATGTCAAAAGTGCTGATGACCTCGAGGGACAAGTTTCCGTCGAGATCAGCTGCGCCGATATTCTGATTGTAACCTCCGAAATTATTGCACTCCGGACAATTGGTAACCTGCGGCCAACCCGGCATGATCGTGCCGTCGATGTTCCAGACGACGGTCACCGGTCCGCTCGATGTTTTTACGGCAAGGAGTTCCTTCTTCCCGTCACCGTTGAGATCGGCGGCGGCAATCGAGCGGATCTCATTGCTCGAATTGGGAAACGCCTGCGGCCAGCCACTTTGCTTCGTGCCATTATGATCGTAGACGACAACCTTGTTGGAGTAACAAATGGCAATCTCACCTTTGCCGTCATTATCAAGATCCCCGACAATCGGAGATGCATACTGCCGACTGCTGCCATGCACGATTGTTGTGGGTAAAATCGCATTTTCACCCACCGCGGCGCTCCATTTCAGAGTTCCGCTCGCGTTCCAGACATACAGTACGTTGTGCCGGCCCGCGATGATCTCCATGTTCCCGTCGCCGTCGAGATCATACACTGCGGCTGAGGCAAACCAGTCCTCATCCCAGCTGGCAGGCAGAGTTGTGCGTAAGGCCGGACCAGCCACCGGAAGAATCAGCTCGCCTGAGGCCAACCACAGTTCATAAACCGCCTCCTCCAAACCAGTCTTTCCGTTATTGTTAATATCCTCAAAATGATTTGATTCCATCCCGGCGATGATTTGCAGGCATGCGATGGCTTTGGCAAGATGGCTTGCCGGCCATGCGGAAAATGGCATAAAAGCGATGGAACACAGAAATATGTTAAAAAAGAGAGTCTGTTTTCTCATTGGCGATCAGGCGATAATTGATTGCTTCATTCGGGCTTGCTAAAAAGGCCCCTTTCCCACGAAGAGCTAGCTGTTCTGGTACCTCAAAACTACCCTTTAAATGTAATTCTCACAATTTTTCTTTCTCGCGATATCACTGACGTCACTGGCACGCCCCGGCAAGGACCTTTGTCGATAAATACTGGCAATTCAGCGCCTATTAATTTCATTGATTGAGGGACGGCGACACACCAAGGGCAACCGAACACGCTGCCGACCACGCAGGAGAGGAACCGGACCACTCGCCGCCGTCCTTGAAAACCCACCAAATATGACAGGTTTTTTCACATTTTTTTAAAAACCCACATTTGTGTTATTTTAAAACACAAACTTAATATTTATGTGAGCCTATTCTCTCGATAAAACCTGCCCGAGTCGTCCAATCAAAATTGTATCTTACCAAGATTGCAATATAAATACCAATGACGATCAATTGGCCCAATCCTTGCTAACCCATAATGAAACTAGAGCGGTTCTGACCGGCCCCGCTATTGTGGAAAACGGTCAATATTCCGGCGGCCACCTGCTCGGCACCCGTATCAACTACAAGGTATGGTGGTCAGGTTCGGCGGTACCGTCCCAATTTTTAAAAGGCTTTTCACACCGAGCAAGGGAGAAACAATGAAATTCAGGACGAGAAGGTATATTGCCGTGGCAGCCGTGGCTGTCCTCACCGGTCAAACGCTGTGTTATGCCGAGGAGGCCGAAAAACCGACGGCGGGTCTCGATGTCGGGATCTTCAGCCAGTATATCTGGAGAGGCTTGGAGCTGAGCAAAGACAGCGTAGTCATCCAGCCGTCGGCGACCATCGGCTATAAAGGAGTGAGCTTTAATATGTGGGGTAACCTCGACACCGACAACGATGTATACGGCGGGAGCAAGTACAACGAGACCGACCTCACCCTCTCCTATTCCAAGACCCTGGGCATCGCCAAACTCACCGGCGGCTATCTTTACTATGCCCTCGACGGCTTGACCGACTCCCAGGAGATCTTCGGAGCGGTTACTTTAAATACCCTTCTCAATCCGACCATCAGTGTATATCGGGAGATCGCCCATCTGCCGGCATGGTATGTCAACGTCGGGATTTCCCATTCCCAGGAGCTGGTCAACAAGATCACCCTCGACGTGGCCGCCTCCGCCAGCTACTACCACTCTGAAGATAGCAGCTTCGCCGAGGCCAACAACCCGGGAGAAAAATATCAGCAGTTCCATAACGGCCTGATATCAGCTGGCTTCACCATTCCTTTCGGCGAATATTTTGCCGTTAAACCGATGATCGCCTACTCCTTCCCGCTGACTGATAAGGCGGAGGAGTATATCGAGTCGGTCAGCCTCAGTGATGAGTCGAGCTTTGTCTATGGCGGGGTCACTGTTTCCATGGCTTTTTAGTACCTGACAAAGAAATTCACACCCCGCGGGGGATGGCGCGCCAGGCGTCATCTCCCTGTTTTATTCCAGCAGTTTTTTACCGCCCTGCCAGGCCCCTCTCCTGCAAAGAAAATCCCTGGCAGCGATTGGGCACATTTCGTTTTTGCCGGGAAGATTACAGTGTCACCGTCCAGCACAGCAGCCTTGAGGCCCTGGCGACCTTCATGAAAAATCCGCCGCATTTCGACCTGGTGATCACCGACCAGACCATGCCCGGCATGACCGGCGCCGATCTGGCCCGGCGGATGCTGCAGCTGCGCCCCCGGCTACCGATCATTCTCTGTACTGCTGTACCGGCTTCAGCAATCTCGTCGACGAAGAATCGGCAAAGGCTATCGGCATCCGCGCCTTTGCCTGCAAACCCCTGACCAAGACGACAATCGATCAACTGATCCGGGCGGCTCTCGGGGGGATTCGGCCGGGTGAGACTTTTGGCAGCATGGGGTTTTCGACTCGCTGTTTATGCCAGTCGTAGTCTGCTCTCTTCTTCAGATTCTGCAAGCAGTTCGCGCAGCCCATTTTCGAGCGCTCGCAGGAGATGGGCAATTGGAATTTCTCGATTCTTTCTAATCCCGTCATAAATTTCTTGAGATTTTTCAGCCCAGAAATTAATTCCGCACTGCAGCAGGACGCCTTTAAGATTATGAACGGCGATACATAAGGTTTCATAGTCCTGTTCTTTCAATGCCTTATTGGCAAGGACCAGATTGTTGGCAACACTTCTCCGAGCAATTGTCACCAGCCGGGCAACCTGTTCTTCTGTTAAAAAATTTGCGGGATTTAAATAAGATATAACCTTTTCAACTCTCGCCGGAGCCGAGGAGGCAAGCAGTTCCTTAAAGGTGGCGGCAAATTTATCCGGTTGAAATGGCTTGGTGATATATTCGTCCATCCCGGCGAGCCGGCACTTTTCCTTGTCTTCACTCATCGCGTGGGCGGTCATGGCGATAATCGGCAGGTGTTTTCCCTGCAGCCGTTCCGCAAGAGCGGCCCCGATATTCTCCAGTGTTTTGCCGACAACTGGCGTTCCCTGCTCCACCGAGCGGATGATGGTGGTGGCCGCCAGGCCATCCATGATCGGCATCTGCACATCCATGAGCACCACATCAAAGGTATTTGCCGCCAGAGCCCGCAGCGCTTCCAGGCCATTGGCAGCGGTGGTGACCCGGTTCGCCGATTCCAGCATCATGCAGGCGAGGTCGCGATTCATCTCGTTGTCATCGACAATCAGGACCCGTAAATCGTTGATCATGGTGGCCGGACCGGTATCTCGAGCGGCCGCCGATATCTGGGTTGATGAGGGTGACAGGCGAACGGTAAAATGAAAGGTGCTGCCGACGTTTACCTGACTTTCGACCCAGAGGCGGCCTTCCATCAAGGCGGTCAGTTGTTTGCAGATGGCCAGCCCCAAACCGGTTCTCCCGTAATTTCGGACGTAAGAACTATCAACCTGCTCGAAAGAATTGAAAATGAGGGACTGTTTCTCCGGGGGGATACCGATGCCGGTATCATTCACGGAAAAATGCAAGGTCGTCTTGCCATCGTCAACACCGGCGTTTTCAAGGGTTACGCCGATGGTGATGGTGCCGGCTGTCGTGAATTTAATGGCGTTGCCGACCAGGTTGAGCAGAATCTGCCGCAACCGCAGGTCGTCACCGTTAAAGACCGTGGGACAGGGGTCCGGCAGTGCCAGCCGCAGTTGCAAGCCGTTCTCTTTGGCAGCTTCATCCATGGTGGCGACGACCCCATCCAGCAATTGACGCAGATCAAACGAGGTACTGTTCAACTGCAGCTGGCCGGCCTCCATTTTGGAAAAATCGAGAATATCGTTGAGTAAACCGAGCAGGCTTTCGGCGGAATGCTGCACCGTTTGCAGAAAGTGCTGCCATTTTTCGTCAGTCTGCGCCTGCCTGGCAAGGTGGGTCATGCCGATGATGGCATTCATCGGCGTGCGTATCTCATGACTCAAATTGGCAAGGAACAGCGACTTGGCCTGGTTGGCGGTTACCGCCACCTTTATAGCCTGTTGCAGCGCCTCCTCCGCTTGTTTGCGGTCGGTGGTGTCGCGACCGACGCCGGCATATTCGATGATCCTCCCCTGCCCATCGAAGATCGCCCGATCCGTCCAGTACAGCCAACGGTTGGCGCCGGTTGCTCCGACGATCGGATATTCCAGACTGCCAACCGGTTTCTGGCGGGTCAAAGAGGCCAGCAGTTGCCTGTTTAAAGGGAAATTGTCGGCAGACAGGAAAGGCAGCAGGCCGATGCCGAGCAGCTCTTCTCACGGTTTCCCGAAATAGCGGCAAAAAGCCCGGTTGACGAAGGTGATCGGATTTCATCCGGGCCAGTGAGGGTGAGCCGGTGTTCCTGGTCGCCGAGACTGATCTTCCGCACCCCTTGCTGGAGTTGCTCAATGGGTTGCAGGAACTCGTCGTTGAGAAACCTGGTGATGATAGCCGCCAATAAGGCACTGATCACTCCTGCCGTTGCGAGGATGATCAACAGGGCTCTCGAACTGGCGGCGTGCGCTTCGACGAGGGGGAGTTCGGTGACCGCAATCCAGGGGGTGCCGGGAACGGCGAGCATCGTCCCGATGACTGGTTCGTTGCGGAAATTGTAAAAGGTGCCGGACCACATTTCCCGATTGGCACGGATCAGCCTGATGATGTCCGACTGATCTTCCAGTTTGGTATTGGCAAGAGCCACCTCGGGAGAAGAATGGGCGACAACTCTGCCGTCCCGGTTCACCAGATAGGCAGTACCGGTATTTCCGAACTGAAGATTGGCCACGACTTCATTGAGGATATGCATCCGCAGGCGGCTGGCGATCACCCCGCCATTCTGCACCGGAATGGAAAAAAACAGATAGGGTTCGTCGGCGACCGACAGCTGCCGATCGCCGATGTAATTCTCGCCGTTACGGGCTGCGATGAACCAGTTCGATTGAGGGATAGTGAACAGGTTGGCCAGGGTATTTTGATTTTTCGGGGCATGGGCAATAATCCGACCGAGGGCGTCGACATGCACCAACTCCTGAAGAATCGGTTCCTTTTCCAGCAACTGTTCGAGTTCACTAGAAATATCCGACAACTTATCAAAACCAAAAAGCTGCAGCAGGTGCAGCTGATTCTGTTGACGGCTGATGAAGTCCCCCACGGTTTGCGCAACCCGCTGGGTTGCCTCACGTTGTCGTCCCATCCACCCTTCATATTTGTTTTGCCGCACCAGAAAATACAGGCCTAAGATGCATGAGAGCATCAGAATAAGCATGGCCACGGCGAACACCGCCAATAATTTTCGGCGCAGACTGCCGGAGGGGCTCCGTCGGTGTTCCGGATTCATCGGTTGCCTAATTGCTGGGCGGTGGGGTAATTTTTTTCATTGACGATCCGGGCGCTGATCTCCGGCCGCAACAGAAAATTGATAAAGTTGGCAGCGGTATAGGCGTTAGGGCTGGTGGCCGGGATCACGTAGTTATCGCTCCACAGAGCGGTGCCCTCACTGGGGAGGATATAGGCGATGTCCGGATTGGCCGCATGGGCCAGCTGATAATCGAGGGGCCAGCCGAGCAGGATGTGGGCTTCGCCGCTGAGCAGCTTGGCGACCGCCATCGGCGTATCGACCTCGACCCATTGGACCGTTTTTTTCAGGGCAATGAGGCGGTCGACGGCGGCATTGACCTCCTTGGGTTTTTCCGAATTCAGCTGGTACCCGAGGGACAGCAAGGTAACACCGATGAGTTCCCTTTCCTGGAGCCGCAGAGCCACCTTGCCGGCAAAGCGCGGATCCCACAGATCCGACCAGCTGGTCACTGCCTTGCCGATTAGATCGGTACGCACCAGCAGCCCGGTTGTGCCGTAGTGGTAGGGGACGGTGTAGCGATTACCCGGATCGATGGCCGGATCGCGAAAATTCGCCGAGATATTTTTAAAGTTCGGGATGGCGTCAAAATCGATCTCAGCCAGCCGTTTGGCCGCCACCAACGCGGGAATAAATGGATTTTCCAGCACCACCACGTCGTAAACCTTGCCTTGTTGAATATTCTCGACCGCTTCCTCCTGAGATTCAAAGGTCACATGGTTGACCTTGGCACCATACTCTCTGGTGAAGGTGTTGAGCACTGATTGGGGGATGTCATCCACCCAATCGTACAATACCAGTTCCTCGGCCTGGATCGGAGGAGCAGTTTCTCGACGGCCTCGTCCGTTTCGATGTTCAGCATGACCACGGAAGGCTTCAGCGCCAGGAGGCGTTGCAGCACCACCTCCAGGTCGCGAGGATTTTCCGAAGCAAAGGGGCAGCCGAGGGATGTCAGGGTCATGCCGATGATTTCTCGAGGCTGTGCCCGCAGGCCGATCTTGCCGGCATATTGTCCGTCCCAGAGATCGGCCCAGCGTTTCAAGCCGTTGCCGACCAGGTCGGTACGCACCACCAGACCGGTAGTTCCGTAGGAGGCGGGCACCGAATAGCGGTTGCCGGGGTAAAGCGTAGAATGTCAAGGTGTTTGCCGCTGGGGAGGCGGGGGTGGCCATCAGGTCGGACAGCAAGACCAGCGCCGCGAGGGTCAAGGCCAGCCACCGGCACACCCCGTCGCCCATCCCCTGCTCGCCGTTGCCGGCAACTGGAGTTGCCATGGATCGTTACCTTTCATATTCCTGTCCCGCTCTCGCCCAACTCCTCTCCATGTTGGCTCATGCGATCAGCTCACCAAGGGTGTAAAAGTACCTTTTACCAGCTTGATTTGTTGCAAAAAAAAACAAGAATTCAAGCCGTAAGGTACTAATGTCGGAAAAATTGTAGCAACTTTCGGGCAAATAAAACAGAAATCATTCATGTAACAGGCAAAAATTGTTGCCGGTTCGCCGAGACGGCCGTCAGTCGAGGACGATCTCCCCTGTCCTCCGACACGAAGCTAGCCGTAGCCCAGGGCCTCCAGTTCGTCATCGTCAAAGCCCATAAAGTGGGCGATCTCGTGGACGACGGTGATCTCGATTTCGTCGATCAGCTCTTCCCGGCTGCAGCAGAAGGCCTCGAGGGGTTCTTGAAAAATATAGATGGTATCCGGGTAGAGAGGGGGATCGATCGGGTTGCGCTCGGTCAACGGTATTCCCGAAAAAAAGCCAAACAACTCCTCTTCGGCGGCAAACCCCAACTCCGCCAGCAGCTCCCTGCTCGGCCGCGCTTGCACCGCGATCAGGACATTGTCGAGATACCGCCGGAATTCCAAGGGAATGCGGGCGATGGCCTGGGCGACAATGCGGTCGAAGGCCTCGGCGCTCAGTTTTCTGTGGTGGCCGGTCATGTCACTCTTGCGGATGGTTTCTCCCTGTCACCCCGTTCTTTCCTGACAGGCGGCAATAACGAAAAAAATTATTTCCGTGCTCCCAAAAAAGGCCCTTCGGTAAATCCCCGAAGAGCCTTGACTTTGCTGGTGGACCGCGTTGGGATCGAACCAACGACCTGACGATTAAGAGTCGTCTGCTCTACCAACTGAGCTAGCGGTCCGAAATGTGCTGTTTGTAAAAGGATAGCACAGCATCCGAAGATTGCCAACAGGAATAATGCTCTTTCATCGCGGGGTCCTGCCGGGATAACTTGTTGGATTCCAGCGTGTTCATCCGGCTGCCTGGGCGCTGCCCGCAACCACCGTCAGAAGCATGAATGAGTGGGAAAACCGTCCTGATTCCGGGATAAAGCACAGCACCCTGTCACCGTCTTTGAGCCGGCCGGAGCGGAGCAGCCCCTCCATCAGCAGATAGATCGAGGCGCTGCCGATATTGCCGACCTCGGCGAGGTTGGTAAACCATCTGGCATAGGGGATTTCAAATCCGGACCCCTTCATCCCCTGGTAAAATTTATCGCGGAAGTAGTCGGAGGAGTAGTGGGGCAGAAACCACTGGATCTCCTCCGGGCGAAGGGAGCGTTTGCTGGCGATCTCCGGCAGCGCCCGGGCCATGGCGGTGCTGACGATATGCTGGTCGAGCAGCTTGACATCCTGCTTCACCGCCAACAGGTTCTCCGCCACCGCCTGGCTACCGCCCTGCTGGCGCCAGCCCCGGACCCGGCCATCGGCCGCCTTCTCGCCGCCGGCGTACATGCAGGTCGAAAGCTCTCCGGCATAGCAGCGGCTTTCGATCCATTCCACCCGGTAGCACAGGCCAGCATCGTTTCTTTTACCCGACACATAGGCGGCGCCGGCGCCATCGGAGAGCATCCACCGCAAAAAATCGGCGGCAAAACCCAGTACCGGCCTTTTTTTCAGGTCGGCCTCAGGGCTGGGTTCGGCCGTAAAAAAATCGGCCTTCATAAAGGAGGAGGCCAGTTCCGAGCCGGTCGCCACCGCATTGGCAACGGTCCCGGAGGCGACATTCATGCAGGCATATTTCAGAGCGGTCACCCCCGACCCGCAGATCCCGGCGGTGGTCACCACCTCGCGGGGCGGCAATTGCAGCTCGCCGGCCACCATCACCCCGTGGCCCGGCATCAGGAGATCGGGACTCGCCGAGCCGCAACACAGACACTCGATGGCGGCAGGAGAGAAATCCGCGGTCGGCCGCAGTCGCCGCACCGCCTCGGCGGTCAGCTCGGCATTGGTGTGGGTCGGCCGGCCTGTTACCGGATCGAGGGCGTAGTAGCGGGTGGTGATCTTGTTATTGCTCAGGATCCGCCGCTTGGTCCGCGACGGCAGGTTGCCGACCCGGCCGAGAACCTCCTCGATGTGGTCGTTATCGACCGGATCATTGGGAAGAAACGAGGCGAGGTCGTTGATATATATTTCCATGCTCAACTCTTGGTAAGGTGGTGATGCAGATGCTTCATCAGGTCCGAATAGAGGGTGTAAAATGCTTTCTTGGCAAGTTTGGTCGGCAGCACCGCGTTGGAGAAGGTGTAATAGTCGAGGTCGGTTATCTCCAGTTGCCGGTGCAGGCGCCGATACAGGGGGGTCCCCGGAATCGGGGTGAGGATCGAGGGGATCGGCAGGGCGATGGTCGAATCGTCGATAAACCGGCCGAGCCGTTCGAAGTCGGCATGGTCATAATCGGGAGAAATGATAAAATCCCCGACGACACTAATGCCGATATCGGCGAGAATGGCCAGGGCGGCCATATTCTTGGCCAGGCTGCTGCCTTTGTTCATCTTCGCCAGACGACCATCGTCGATTTCCTCAAAGCCGATAACCACTGCGGCCAGGCCCGCCTCGTGCCAGCGCCGCATCAGCGCCGGGTCGGCGACGACGGTATCGGCCCGGACGTCGGCAACGATCTTCTTGCCTATCCCCAGGTCAATAATTTTTTCCGCCAGGAGCATGGCGGCCGCCGGGTCGCCGAAGGTGTTGGCATCGACGAAGCGAAGCAGTGGGATATCCGGGAGCAGGCCGATGTCGCGGACGATCGCCTCGACGCTGTGGCTGAGATAGCGGCCGCCGGTCATGGCCGGAATGGAGCAGAACGAACAGCAGTGGGTGCAGCCAAAGGCGGTGGCGACAAATCCGACCTTGCCGCCGACCCCGCTCATGACATATTTGTCGCGATGAGCGGCAACCAAGTCGTAGCGGGGCGGCAGGTGATCGACCAGGTCGGCGAAATCGCAGATGCGGGCCGGCGGGGCCACCGCTCCCCCCGGCCGGACCCGGAGGACCCCGGGGATGTCGACCGGGTCCCGGCCCGTTGCCAGCGCCTCGACCAGCAGGGCAAAGGTCAGTTTGCCCAGCCCGACCACGATGTAATCGATGCACGGACGGTTAAAGTAGAGGGGATCGCCGCTGGCGTGGTGGCCGCCGACCACGACGATCGGCCTTTTGCCGGGGAGGCCCTGCTTGACCATTTCGGCCAGTTTGATAACCGTGTTGGCCTCACAGGTAACCGCGGTAAACCCGACGATATCGATGGCGGTTCCAGCCCCCAGCAGCGCCGCAAAGCCCTCCGGCTCCGCCTTCAGATCAACGATCCGCACCGCATGGCCGGTCAGATTGCCGGCAAGCACCTCCAGGGCCAGCGGCTCGCCGCGGAAAATCATTTTCAGCGAGGTGATGCCGAATTCCTCCTCGGGAATGGAGCGTCCGCAATTGGGCGGATTGACGAGCACTATCTCCATGGCCAAGCCCCCGCCCGCGCCTTTGTCAAACTTCTCAGATCCACGATTCTCCTTCCCGTCCAACAGGAGTGGCGCAGGCCATCGCCATCTCCGGTGTTGGTCAATAAAGGGCCAGCAAAACACTCCCAGGAGCCTTTTTCAAGACTATTTTTCTAAGGTGGTCTAAGGACGCCCTCTCCTGCCGGCGGAGAGCAGATAGGCGCCAAGGGTGGTGCCGGCGGAAAACAGCAGCAGCGCCGCCGATTCGGGGAGGATCGAGCCCAGATCTCCGCCCCTGAGGAGCAGGTCGTAAAAGCCGCTCTGGCCCCAGTAAAGGGGGGAAAACAAACAGATCGGGCGGAGGAAGTCGGGCAGAGCATAAATGGGTACCATGATGCCGCCCAACGCCGCCCCGATGACGATCGATACCGGCGCGAAAACAGCGATCTGCTCGGAGGTTCGGCCGATCGTCCCGAGGAGGATG
>JBBRGP010000024.1:0-15915 GCA_038224105.1 Desulfobulbales bacterium
TTTGCCCTGCTCAGCCGCTATCCCGCGCGGGTGCGCCTGATGACGGTTGCCGTGGTCTTGCTCGCCGGGTTGGGGCTTGCCCAGGTGCCTCTCCGCCACCGCCGTAACCTATTTCAACCGCAGCTACCTGCGAAAGTACCAGAAAGAGATGGACAGGAACCACGACCTCTCCGAGCAGGCTCTGAAAATGGGGGATAAAGAGAGTTATAAGGCGGTCAACCGTCAGGCACTCGATGCCTTTGGCTATTCCTTCTCCCTCGGGGCGGCAATCTTTTGTGTCTCGATCTGGCCCATGCCCTTCATGCTCGCCTGGCTGCATCTGCGTTTCGCCGATGCCCCCTTGGAACTCCCCCTGGACCTTCCTCTACTGGGCAGTTCCATCCACTATTTCCCCTCCTTTCTTCTCCTGTATATTGCCGTTCGGATCATCTATTCGCGGGTCATGGCCCTTTTTCCCTGGTACACCGAAATGAAGGCCAGGCTGGTCGGACAGAGCATTGCCTAAGGTGCTGGCGTCGCTGTTGATGAGTGACTTTGGGCCGTAATTCCTCTGAGATTGCCCGGTAGAACCTCTATTTGAGGGGAAAAAACACCAGGCCGACGTGGTCTTGGGCGGAAGGGGCGGGGCGGCAGTGGAAAGGAGACGAGCTCAGCCTTTCGGCCCGTCCTCAGAATCCCCGTTCTCGTTTCCGGACGTGCCATTTTCCGGCGGTTCGTTGGGATCGTACAGCTGTTTTGCCGCAAGCAGGAGCAAGGGAATGGTGGCGATCGAGGCAAAGGCTGGCGCGGCCTGCGCCAGTTTCAGGAGAAAGGGGTTGGCCGGATGCAGGGTCGGAACCAGGTATTTCAGACCGCAGTGGCAGCATACCGCAATGATGACGCTCACCCACCAGGGCATGCGAACCGGGGACCGGAGTCCGGTACCTTTATCCCTTTTCATGGCCTGTCCGCCAGGACCAGTTGCACCATCTCCCGCACCCGGGGGCTGGGGTCGTCATGCTGTTGCCGGACCCGTGCCATCGCCTGGTCGCTGCCGATAATGCCGAGGAGAGAGACCGCTTCGCCGCGCAGCAGCGGTTCCTCGGCGGCCAGCAGTTCGATCAGTGAGGGGACGGCGAGATCGAGCCTGTCCGGTTCTACAGTCCGCAATTCTTCAAAAAGGACCGAGATGCCGAGGCGAACACTGAGCCGCTGGTCCCTGAGAATTTCCCCGGTCCAGCCATAATAGCGCGGTTCGTGGCGGAACATGGCGATGATATTGTCGACATGGCCCTGGTCAAGAAAGTCGGCGATGACTCTCTTCAACTCGTCATCGCTGACCGTGTTCGGTGATTCTGTCACAGTTGGCATGAAAGCGTGTGTTTTTCGTGGAAAATGGCTACAATGAAGGAGAACATCAGCGGTTACAGTGCTGCTCTTTGGCGTGAAAGGCAAGGATTTTTTAATCTCGGTGTGGTCATGCGATTTTTTCATTCAGCTTTGCGGGAGAGTGACCGTGCTAAAAGATTGAAAATAGGCACGGACAACAACCAAGACCAAGGGGGTGTATAATGACCAAAGAATGGAATATCGGCGCGCTGCTCGGGACCTCAGGCGACTACTGGCGCGGATGTACCCTCCAGGCCGGTGTGAGGCTGAAGATTTTTTCGGTGCTCGGCAGTGAAAGCCGCGACGCCATCGAGGTAGCCGAGGCCGCCGGCTGCGAGGTCCGGGCGACTGGGCTGCTCCTTGATGCCCTGGCGGCCATGGGACTCGTCGCCAAAAAAGACCGCCGCTATGAAAACACCGAGTTCTCCGGCAAATTCCTCGTTGCCGGTTCGCCCGAATATATGGGGCACATTATCCTCCACCACCACCACATCCTCGACGGCTGGGCCCAGCTCGATGCCGCGGTGAGAACCGGCAAAAAAGTAGCGCGGCGTTCCTACGGGGCTGAGCTCGAACGGCAAAGCTTTCTGCTCGGGATGTTCAACCTGGCGATGGGGATTGCTCCACAGCTGGCGGCGAAGTTCCCGCTGCCCGGGCGCAAAAGGATGCTCGATCTGGGGGGTGGCCCCGGCACCTATGCCATCCATTTCTGCCTCGCCAACCCGGGTCTTGGGGCGGTAATCCTCGATCGTCCAACCACCGAGCCCTTTGCCCGGGAGACCGTCGCCCGTTTCGGCCTGGCCGACCGGATCGCATTCCTCGGCGGTGACTTCAACATCGACCCGATCGCCGGCGGTCCGTACGATGTTGCCTGGCTGTCTCATGTCCTGCACAGCAATTCCCCGGAGGAGTGCCAGGCGTGTATTGCCAAGACCGTCGCCGCCCTGGAACCTGGGGGGATGATCTTGATTCATGATTTCATCCTCGACGACACTCAGGACGGGCCGGAATTTGCGGCACTTTTTGCCCTGAATATGTTGGTCGGCACGGACCGCGGGCGCTCCTATGCCAGGGCCGAGATTGTCGCCATGCTCGATCAGGCCGGGGTTGGTGATATCGTCCACCACCGCTGCCATACCCCAAACGATTCATCGGTGATCCGCGGAGTGAAGATAGAATAGCAACGAATTTGTAAGCCTTCAAGGGATTGAGACACTTTGGTAGGATTGGCAAAAAAAACGAAGTTCCACGCCAAAAGCAGCTAAATTAGTTGCGTGAGCCGAGCCAATCAGCTAGCATGAAATCGCTGAAGAAAGGGGGGATCGGTGAGTACTTTCAATGTATCCAATTTGAGTATACTGAGTTCTTTCCTGAAGTTTCACGAGCAACAGAAGGTCGTTGAGGGTACCATGGCCGCCAGTGGTCGGGCAGGGAGTGTGAGAAGCATCGATCACCCGGCATGGTCAATCGAACAGAAAAGCTGTTACTACAATGGAGGAGAAAAGTATGTCGAAGCGAAGGAGTTCCGTATTTTCAATGATGGTTGCCGCCGGCCTGACCCTGGCGTTGATCGGCTCAGCGGGAGCTGCCGATAAGGCCATCAAAATCGCCACCCAGTCACCGTTGTCCGGTGACCAGTCGGTGGTTGGCGTGGACATCAAACGTGGCGCCGAGATGGCCCTCGAGCAGCTGGGCGGACCGCTTACGGCTCTCGGAATCAAGGTTGAGCTGGCCCCGTTCGACGATCAAGCCAATCCCGATACCGGCGTTGCCAATGCCAAACGCATCGTGTCCGACCCGGCGATCCTCGCCGTTGTCGGCCATTATAATTCCGGGGTGCAGATTCCATCTTCGGAAGTGTACCATACCTCCGGCCTCGTCAATGTTTCACCGGCTAACACCAATCCGAAGGTAACGACCCGCGGCTACCTGGAAGTAAACCGCATCGTCGGACGTGACGACGTCCAGGGCGTAGTCGGGGCTGATTTCGCCACCAGCAAAGGGGTGAAGAGCGCCTTTGTCGTCCATGACAAGACCGCTTATGGCCAGGGTATTGCCGAATTCTTCAAGAAAAAGGCGGAAGAAAACGGCATCAAAGTTCTCGGGTTTGAAGGCACCGAGGAAAAGGCCAATTTCGACGCTCTGCTGTCCCCGGTCATCGCCGGCAATCCCGATATGGTCTACTTCGGCGGCATGGCCTTCCAGGCTGCGGTCCTCTTCAAGCAGGCCCGGGAGAGAGGTTATGAAGGGATGTTCCTGAGCGATGACGGCTTCGACTCCTCGGATGCCGCGAAAATCGGCGGCAAGACCCTCATTTCCGGCGGCGGCACCTTTTATTCAACGGTTTCCGGTCCGGCATCGGTTTACCCCGGCACCGCCAAGTTCATCAAGGATTTCGAGGCCAAATACAAGGCTGCTCCCCAACCGTTCGCAGCTCAAGGCTTTGATTCGATGGCAATCTGTCTGAAGGCCATCGAGAATGCCGCTGTTGCCAATAAAAATGAGGTTCCGACCCGCGAGGCCGTCGCTAAGGCCGTTCGCGCTCTGAAGGATTTCAAAGGCATTACCGGTACTTTTACCTTTAACGAGATCGGCGATCCGGCGAAAGCACAGTATTTCGTCATTCAGGTGAAATCTGCCGATCCCACCCAGTGGAGTTCCAACGCCGTTGTTCAGACCCTTGAGATTGCTCCCCCTAAATAAGACTTCCTAGGTGGTAGGTTATCCCGGCCCTTTGCTGTTTAAAGGGCCGGTTTTTTATCAACTCCGGGGAGTGTTTATGAAACGATTCCTAAGACGGATCAATGTCTACGAACTGGTTCGGCCAGTCGGCCAGCTGCTCGCCTTTTCCGGCGGCAGCGCGGTGGTAATGTCGATCATCGTCCTGGCCCTCGCCCTGGTCCTCGAGAACACGGCGATCGGCGCGAGTCTTACCGACAAGCTGCATGTCAGCCTCTTCACCTATACCATGACCAATCTGCCGCAGGTGGTGATCGACGGCCTGACCATCGGCTTCGTCTACGCCGCCATCGCCCTTGGCTATACCATGGTCTACGGGGTTCTCCAGTTCATCAACTTCGCTCACAGCGAGATCTTTGCGGTCGGAGCCTTTGTCGGGGTGGAGTTTCTCATCGCCCTCGATACCACCGGCATCCTGGCCAGTGCCTCGCTGTGGATGGCCTACGCTTATCTGATCCTGGCGATCGTCCTCGGCATGCTCGCCGCCGGCGGGCTGGCGGTGGCGGTCGAACGGGTCGCCTACCGGCCGTTGCGCGGCGCTTCCCGGCTGGTCCCGCTGATCTCGGCGATCGGGGTGTCGTTTCTGCTCCAGGACGTCATCCGCCTGGTCGAAGGACTGACCACCGGCCAGTTCAACCGGATCATGCCGACCTTTGGCAACTTCGACGAACGGATCATTTTCGGCAAGATCGCCATGGGCGCCTCCAAGCTGACTCTCGGGATTTCGATCAAGTCGATCATCGTCATCGTCGCGGCGGTGCTGATGCTGGTCGGGCTCAACTATCTGGTCAACGCCACCCGGGTCGGCAAGGCGATCCGCGCCGTCGCCGAGGACCGGCCGACGGCCAGCCTGATGGGTATCCACGTCAACCGGATCATCTCTTTGACCTTTTTGGTCGGGGGACTGCTGGGCGGGGCGGCCGGGGTGCTGTACGCCCTGAAATTCACCCGCATCGACCCCTTCGTCGGCTTCTTTCCGGGCCTGAAGGCCTTTACCGCGGCAGTTCTCGGCGGCATCAGCAACATGACCGGGGCCCTGCTCGGGGGAATCATCCTCGGTATGCTCGAGACCTTTGCCGGTTCCTATATGGGGGTGTTCACCATGGGGGCGGCCGGTTCCGAATACAAGGATATCTTCGCCTTCAGCATCCTCATCCTGGTCCTGATCTTCAGGCCCCAGGGGCTGATGGGCAAGAACGTCAGCCAGAAAGCATAGGAGCTTGCCATGATTTCGTCGTATCTCAAGGAATTGTTCGATAAAGTCAATCGGGGGAGCTGGTCGTATCTGCTGGTTCTTATCCACATCGGCGCCGGGACCGCCCTGGTCTATACCCAGCCCCGCTCGAATCTCGCCTTTCTGGTGCTGATCACCTCCTTTCTGTCGCTCTACTTTTTTCGCACCGACGGACGGTTCAAACTGGTCGCCGGGGCGATCCTCGCCCTGGTGATCATTCCGGTGATCGGGGTCAGGAATATCTTTTATCTCGAGGTGATTTTCCAGATCAGCGTCTTTGCCGCCCTCGCCCTCGGCCTGAATATCGTCGTCGGCTTCGCCGGCCTGCTCGACCTTGGCTACGTCGCCTTTTACGCGGTCGGGGCCTACCTCTGGGCCTTTTTCGGGTCGCAGCAGTTCTACGTCCTCCACTATGCCCCGGGCACCCAGCCCTCCGATTTACCCTTTCTCCTGCCGGGCGACGCCTTCTACCTGTTTCTCCTGGTCGGGATTGTCATCGCCGCCCTGACCGGCATTCTTCTCGGTCTGCCGGTCCTGCGGCTGCGCGGCGACTATCTGGCCATCGTCACCCTCGGCTTCGGCGAGGTCATCCGGGTGCTTGCCAACAACCTCGACAAACCCCTCAACTTCACCAATGGTCCCCAGGGCATCACCCCGATCCAGCGCCCGACCATGCCGGATTTTGCGGTCGACGGGTTCAATACCGTTTTCAGCGGCATGATCGGCCATCCGGTCAGTCCCGCGGACATGTACAACCTGATGTTCTACCTGTTTGCCCTCCTGGTCATCATCGTCATCATCTTCGTCACCCGCCGCCTCGACGACTCCAAGATCGGCCGGGCCTGGACGGCGGTGCGCGAGGATGAGACCGCCGCCATCGCCCAGGGCATTCCTTTAGTGCGAATGAAGCTCACCGCCTTCGCGGTCGGTGCCTCCTTTGCCGGGATCATGGGGGTGCTGCTGGCGGCGAGCCGGACCTTTATCAGCCCCGAGTCGTTCTCCTTCATGCAGTCGATCGGGGTCCTGTCGATGGTCATTCTCGGCGGCTCCGGCAGCATCCCCGGGGTCATCCTCGGGGCGGCGACGGTAACCATCCTCAACCTCCAGGTGCTCCAGGGCTTCTCCCTCTATCTCAACGAACTGCGGCAGAGCGAGGCGGTGATCCCGATCATCAATTTTGCCTGGAAGGATCTGTCGACCCAGCTCGATCCGGCCAAATACCAGAAGCTGCTGTTTGGCCTGATCCTCATCCTGATGATGATCTTCCGGCCCGCCGGTCTCATTCCCGCCAGCCGGCGGAAACGCGAACTCAATCTGGAAGAGACCAAACCCCGATAAACGGGATAAGTACCTTCACGAAATTCATTCTAAAAAACGAGAAATGAATTTCTAAGGTACTAATAAGGAGCGGAAATCATGGCATTACTGGAAATTGCAAATATCACCAAAACCTTTGGCGGCCTGAAGGCGATCAGCGACGTCACCTTCGCCCTCGACCAGGGCCGGATCGTTTCAATCATCGGCCCGAACGGGGCCGGCAAGACCACCTTTTTCAATACCCTGACCGGGATTTACCGGCCGGACGGCGGCACCATTCTGTTTAACGGCCGATCGCTGGTCGGCCTCAGGCCGGATCAGATCGCCGCCCGCGGTATTGCCCGAACCTTCCAGAATATCCGGCTGTTCCCCGACATGACGGTCATCGAGAACATCATGGTCGGCATGCATATGCATTTCCAACAGTCACCCCTGGCGACGCTGCTGCGGCTGCCGTCCTTTAAAAAAGAGGAGGCGGAGGCGGAACAGAAGGCCGCGCGGTTGATGAAATACGTCGGCCTCTACAATGTCGAAAACGAACTGGCCAAGAATCTGCCCTACGGGGCCCAGCGCCGGCTCGAGATCGCCCGGGCCCTGGCGGCCGAACCGCTGCTGCTCCTCCTCGATGAGCCGGCGGCCGGCATGAACCCCCAGGAAACTGAGGATATCATCCAGCTGTTTCGTAATATCAGGGATAAGATGGGCATAACCATCCTCCTGATCGAGCACGATATGCGGGTGGTGATGAACATCTCCGAGGATATCTGCGTCATGGATTACGGGGTGAAAATCGCCCAGGGCCCGCCGGAGGCGATCCGCAGCAACAGTCGGGTCATCGAGGCCTACCTCGGCCGCGGCGCCGTGGCCGGCCAGCATGAGGAGAAAATGGCATGAGCCTGCTGACAATTGAAGAGATCCACAGCTACTACGGGCATATCCATGCTCTCAAAGGGATAAGCCTCGAGGTCAACGAGGGGGAGATCGTCACCCTCATCGGCTCGAACGGGGCCGGCAAGAGCACCGCTCTCAGGACCATCTCCGGGATGATGCACCCGAAGAAAGGCCGGGTTCTTTTGGACGGCAAGGACATCTCGCGGCTTGAACCGCACGAGATCGTTTACCGGGGCATGGTCCATGTCCCGGAGGGGCGGGGGATCTTTCCGACGCTCACGGTCAAGGAGAACCTCGAGATGGGGGCCTTTACAGTCAGCGACCACCGGCTGATCGAGGAACGGATGGACAACGGCTTCACCCTCTTTCCCCGCCTGAAAGAACGCATCGACCAGTACGGCGGGACCCTGTCCGGCGGCGAGCAGCAGATGCTCGCCATCGCCCGTGGCCTGATGATGGATCCGCGCCTGCTCATGCTCGACGAACCGTCGATGGGGCTTGCCCCGATTCTGGTCGAACTGATCTTCGATATCATCAAGGAGCTCAACAAGCGGGGCACCACCATTCTGCTGGTCGAGCAGAACGCGCTGATGGCCCTGTCCATTGCCCACCGCGGCTACGTCCTCCAGACCGGCCAGATCACCACCACCGACTCGGCGGCCCGCCTCCGGGACAACAAAGAAGTCCAGAAGGCCTATCTCGGGATTTCCTGAGATAAGGGGTAAAAGCTCCGGGCAAAAGGGCGCAGGCTTTTTTTCTCCCACCAAGCAAATAGCAATATGCAATTATGAAGATATTATCCTCTGTATCAAAGGTGTTGAAAAAAATCAATTTACAACGAAAAAACAGCATGATATTGCAAACTGTGTGACGGCCGGGGAGAGGTACATTGCACCTCATCGCGTTACTGCCTAACTGTGGGCGTCGGGGTGGGTGGGCGCCACTTGTCCAAACCAGCACACTGTTATTCCGGGGCTCGAGGATCAGATGTGGCTTAATTCGATCCAAAGATGTCTTTAAGAATAAGACTGAGATTATGACGGTCTTCGTCCTCGAGCCTGCCAAGTTGTTTGATGACCAGGGCGTTTTCGATAGTGGCAAGGATAGGTTTGAATATCGAGGGCTTGATCAGTCTCGCTCGCTGCCAGTCACTCACCAGTTTTTCCCCAAGCTTGTCAACCTGATGGAGGCGGCTGGTGATGGCCATGATGATGAGATCGGGCCGGTCGGCGTTATATCCCTCGGAACTGACGACCACGCCGGTCTTTTCCTGGAAGTTGTCTGATCGGCGAAGGGAAACGGCACCAAGATAATATCGCCGAAACTAGAGATTGTCATATTCGGCATCTTCCGGGTTGTCCCATATTTGCCGGAAAGATTTCTCAGATATCTTGTCAGCCGCCTTGACCAGATTGTCCATCTCGTCTCGATGCCGTAAAAACTCTATAAAATCATCGACTACCGCAACTTTATCCGCCGGTAATCTACGGATCTTATCGACAAGTTGTTGCGTTTGATCCTGCTGTGCCTGCATGCTCTCACCTCAGTTTTTGCCTTTTCCCGGATCATGCCAAGAATCTCATCGATCTCTTGCGGTCGAAGAGAAAGCTCTTGCTGCAGATAGGGCTTTTGCAGTGTTTCCTTGATTTCCCGGAGGATATCTTCAGAGACGGCCAACTCAAACGCTCCGGAAATCCATAAGTGCTGGAGAGTCGAGACAGTACCTGTCGAGGCAAAGAGGCCGCTTATGAACAGATTGGTATCGAGGACCGCCCTAACGCGCTGATTTTTTCTCACTGCGCACTTCCTCTACAGCCTTATTCACAATCCGCAGTATCTCGTCTTCGGAATAATCTTTGTTTCTTGCGCGCAGACGGTCCAGGGCTCTTTGCATCCGGGATTCCCAAGAGTCCTTGCTCTGTTTCGGTCGGATGGCACTCTCTACCTTGCTTTTGATGATCAAGGCATCAATCATGTTTTTGATCATTGTCCTGTTTTCAAGGGACATGTTTTCAACTTCTTGGAATTTCTCAAAAAGTTCCAAATCGTTGAGCCGACTGATGCCACTTTTGGGTGCATTATCAAAAATCAGGTAATCGGCACTGATCTGCAGTGCCAGGCAATCTTGCGCAAGGTATCCGCCGTTGGGACAATCCTCTCATTTTCGTATTTACTGAGAAGTTTCGAGTTCACCCCCGATATCTCTCCCAGAGCGGCTTGAGACAAGCCTTTTTCTTCCCTGAGGGCACGGAGTTTTTTCCCGAGTGTCATCTGTGTCACCTCTGTTTTTCTCTTACCATAACACGGTCTTTTCACGCGCCTTGTCTTTCCAGGAGAGAGAAGGTGGTGGAATCGCCATAAAGTATCTTTTATACTACCATTAAAGGTAACAAAAAAGATACTTGAATTTATATTAAAAAAGTTCGGTCGCAAGACCGGTTTTTCTATTTCTGACCGTTTTCCAGATCCATGGCGACCAGCATGGCGTAATGGCCGTCCCGGCGCAGCAGTTCTTCGTGACTGCCCTGCTCGACGATCCGGCCGTGGGCCATAACAATGATGTGGTCGGCTCGCCTGATCGTCGACAGACGGTGGGCGATGACCAGGGAGGTTCGGCCCCGAAAACTGTCGGCGATGGCCTGCTCGAGAATGTTTTCCGACTCGGTGTCGATGGCCGCGGTCGCCTCGTCGAGGACGAGGATGGCGGGATTGCGGCAGAGTACCCGGGCAAATGAGAGTAGCTGTTTTTCGCCGGTCGACAGCTCCGTGCCGCCCTCGCCGATCGGGGTATCGAGGCCCTGGGGCAGTTTGTCGACGAAGCGGTTCATCCCGGTACGGTCGAGGATCTCTTTGACCTGGGTCCTGCCGCAGCCGGTATCCATGACGATATTGGCAAAAAGGGTATCCTGGAGAATGAAAACGTCCTGGAGGATGACCCCGACCAGGGTGCGCAATGTTTTGGTATCGAGGGTGGCAATATCGATGTCGTCGATGAGGATTCGGCCCTCCTGCGGATCGTAGAAGCGCAGGAGGAGGTTGACCAGGGTGGTCTTGCCCGAACCGGTAGTCCCGACCAGGGCCACCGTCTGGCCCGGTCGCAGGGAGAGCGAGACGTCATGGAGGACCGGGTTGTCCGGTTCATATCCAAAACGGAGATGGCGAAACTCGAGGCTGCCCCGGATGTTGGTGAGGCTGACGGGGGTGGCCGGCAGGAGAATGGTGCTTTGAGTGTCGAGCAGCTGGAAGATCCGTTCGGCCGAGGCCATCGCCGACTGCACCACCGAATATTTCTGGGCGAGTTCGCGGAGCGGCTGGAAGAACAGGCGCATATAGGAGATAAAGGCGACGAGTTCACCGAGAGTCAGCCTGTTTTGCAGGACCTCGCCGCCGCCGTACCAGAGGATCAGGGCCACGGCCAGCGAACTGAGAAACTCGGTGAGCGGCATAAAGGTGCCGAAGAGGCGGATCTGGCTGAGGGTCCGGTGGAGATAGCCGGCGCTCAAATCCTCATAAGTATTGCGACTTGCTTCTTGCCGGCCGAACAGCTGGACAATGGCTATGCCGGAGAGGGTCTCCGACAGAAAACTGTTGAGCTTGGCCAGCTGGTTGCGGATCGCCCGAAATTTTTCCCGGGCCAAACGGGAAAAGAGGACGGTGATGATCAGGGCCAGAGGAACAAAAAGAGTCATCACCGTCGCCAGCCGCTGATTCATCCAGAACAGCAGGACAAGAATCCCGGCCAGCTGCAACAGTTCGTTGAACAGGGTGATGATGACCGAGGTGAACATTTCGTTCATGTTCTGGATGTCATTGGTCAGACGGGTAACCAGTCGTCCGGTGCGATTGGAGTTGAAAAACGGCAGATCGAGGTGGAGGAGGTGGTTGAAGAGGCTCTGGCGGATCTGATGCATGACCGACTGTCCTACCCACTCGAGAAGGAGAGTCTGGCAGAAGGAGGCAAAAAAAACCACGACGATAATCGCGCCATAGAGCACCGCATTCCTCGTCAGGACCGTCATTCGTTCGACCGGCTGGAGCTGAACGGCGGTAATGGCATTATCGATCGCGGTCTGCATCAGATACGGCAGGGTAAGGGTTGCCCCGGTTATCAGCAGCGAGATCATTACGGAACCGAACAGGCCGACCCGGTAGGGCCCGGTAAATCGGAGAATCCTGCGCCACAATTGGAGATCGCCGAGAGAGGCCTGGTGGCCCTCTTCGCTGTAGCCGTAATCCATCATGACGAGGCAGGCTCTCCTTGGGTCTCCTGGTGCATTTGTTTGGCAAACATCGCCTGGTAGAGGGGGTTGGTCGTCAGCAACTGGTCGTGACTGCCTTCGCTCTCCAGGACGCCGTCGGCAAGGACGATGATATGGTCGGTCATCGACAATAATTTAATCCGATTGGAAACAATGAGCACCGTTTTGCCCTGGAAATGGTGCTTCAGGCCGGCGAAAACCTCATGTTCGGTGGCCACATCAACGGCGGACAGGCCGTCGTCGATGATCAGCACCGGGCGATCGCAGAGCAGCGCCCGGGCCAAGGCCAACCGCTGGCGCTGGCCGCCCGAGAGTTTCACGCCACGTTCGCCGATCAGGGTGTCGTAGCCGTTCTTCAGGGCCAGGATGTCGTCATGAACAGCCGCGTTGACGGCCGCCCGGATAATCGCCTCGCGACCGGCATCCGGCCTGCCGAGGCTGATATTGGCGGCGATGGTATCGGAAAAGAGGACCGGTTCCTGGCCGACATAGCCGATATGCGAACGGAGGAAGGCCAGAGGCAGGTGATTCACCTCGATGCCGCCGAAGAACAGCATGTTGTCGGCAACCGGATAGAGCCGGGTGAGAAGCCGGCAGAGGGTCGATTTTCCCGAGCCGGTGCGGCCGGTCACCCCGTGGATGCCGGGGCCGAGGGTGAGGGTGAGGTTGTTGAGGGCCGGGGCGGTAGAGGAAGGGTAGGTAAAGGTCAGATTTACCAAGCGGAAACCGGGCTTAACCAACCTCTCCGGTTCCTGTTCCGGGACCGGATCGGGCAAGGCCGGCCGGCTGGTAACGAGGTCGTAGATGCGACCGAGAGAGGTACGGCCGCGCTGGACCAGATTGGCCACCCAGCCGATCGCCATCATCGGCCAGATCAACATATAGAGATAGCTGATGAAGGCGACGAAATCGCCGAGGGTGATGGT
Organism: Desulfobulbales bacterium; assembly: GCA_038224105.1. Taxonomy (GTDB): domain Bacteria; phylum Desulfobacterota; class Desulfobulbia; order Desulfobulbales; family Desulfocapsaceae; genus Desulforhopalus_A. The sequence continues at coordinate 12,735 of JBBRGP010000024.1, forward strand.
GGTTTCGATAACCAGCCTGCCGCCGAAATAAAGGACCATCAGCATGCCCATGCTGCCCACCAGGGTGGCGAGGGGACTGATCAGACCCTGGATCGCCGCGACCCGCAGGTTGCTGCGCAGGTAGTTCTTGCCGAGCCGGTTAAACTGGCCGGTCTGAAACCCTTCCATGGTATAGGCCTTGATCAGGCCGATGGAGATGAGGTTCGAGCGGGAGAACTCGGTCAGCGCCGCAAACTGTTCCTGGACCGAGGCAAATCGTCGGTGCAGTTTGAACGAGAGGATGCGGGTGGCAACGGCCAGAAACGGCATCGGCAGCAGGGCGAGAAAGGTGAGCAGCGGGTGGATGGCGATCATGAAGCCGATGGCGGCAACGGACATTACCAGGGCATCGACCGCGGCCACCAGTCCCATGCCGCAGGCCATCTGGACGGCGGCAAGATCGTTGCTGGAGTGGGCCATCAGGTCGCCGATAGTCCGTTTTTCAAAAAACGGCGCATCCATCTTCAGGATATGGCTGAAGATGCGGTTGCGGATGGCCTGCTCGAGGAACCGCGAAAAGCCGATGATCAGGTAACGCCAGGTAAAACGCAGGACCAAGACGAGAGCGGCGATACCAAGAATCTCCCCGCCCAGGCGGAGCAGACCGGGACCGGTAATGGTCGCGGTCTCCAGGGCATCGACCCCGTGCTTGATAATTCTCGGAATGGTCAGCTGGAGAAAATCAACGAGGATAAGGGCGAAAAACCCCCCGACGAGACTGAGGCGATGGTGGCTAAAAGATGGCTGCAGGAGATCGCGAAGCTGCGAAAACGGCACCCGTCTGGCGGTATCGGGTGGTTCTTTGGCGGTGGAGGTATTATTCAAAAGCCTTGCTCGATTGGTATTTGCAAATGGGTGTGTGCACGGAATATAAACCACCGCAGATAATAATGATCGATGGTCCGAAAGTCACTTGAAAATTGGCGCAGGAGATGGAATTGCCCCGTCCGCCACCCCGGCCCGGCACTGTCGAGAGTTCGGAGATACCGGATGCGGTGTCGACAATCTCATTGTTGCAAATCGTTATGGCCGGCAGTAGAGTAGGTTGTTTCGTCGATTGCGGCGATTTCAGCCAACTTTGAAAGGCAAAAAAATGGTTACAACATTTCTCATATACTGCGCGGTAGGGGGCGTCGCCGGGATTCTCGCCGGCCTGCTTGGCATCGGCGGGGGGCTGGTCATTGTCCCGATGCTGGTCTATGTCTTCGGGATCAGCGGCATCCCCCATGAGCTGACCATGCACCTGGCCCTCGCCACCTCCATGGCCAGCATCATGTTTACTTCGGTGTCGAGCTTCATGGCCCATCACCGGCGCGGGGCGGTGCACTGGGATGTGGTCAGGAAAATCGTCGCCGGCATCCTCACCGGCACTTTTCTCGGATCGTGCTTTGCCTCGACTCTTTCCACCAATTTCCTCAAGGTGTTTTTTGTCGTCTTCCTCTATTTCGTGGCAACCCAGCTGCTCTTCGGCAAGAAACCCAAAGGTGGCCGCGAGCTGCCCGGCCGGGCCGGGATGTTTGCCGCCGGCAACATCATCGGCGCGGTCTCGAGTTTTGTTGGGATCGGCGGCGGCACCCTGTCGGTGCCGTTCATGCTGTGGTGCAATATCCGTGTCCACAACGCCATCGGCACCTCGGCGGCGATCGGTCTGCCCATTGCCGTGGCCGGCACCGTCGGCTATATCGTCGGCGGCTGGCAGGTCGCCACCCTGCCACCCTATTCGATCGGCTACGTGTATCTGCCGGCACTGTTCGGCATTGCCGTGGTCAGTGTCCTGACCGCCCCCCTCGGAGTCAAACTGGCCCACAGCCTGCCTGTCGATCGGCTGAAGCGGATATTTGCCGTGCTGCTCTATATCGTCGCCACGAAAATGCTGGTCGGCGTTCTCTAATCTTTCGCACTCCCCTTGACCTAGGTCAAGGAACTCGCCGCTCCAATGTGCGAGGATAGAACTGTCCCAGGCGATCTGCTTGTTCAGAACGGTCCATCTTCCCACTGGAGCTGCCATGCCTCTCTTCAGCTATCTCGCCATACCCCGGAACGGCGCCAAGAAACGCCTGTGCGCCGAACTTGCCGTTTTTAAGTACTGTCAAGTTATTCCAGCTGATAATTACGACGTTCTCGTTGTTATCACTGATACACCGGACGAAACCACCGAAAAATCGCTCCAGGCAAGTCTGAAGAGTCTGCCGTCGCTGCAGTCTCTCAGCTTGGCCTTTGGCTATGATGAACAAACACCCCAAATGAGGTGACCATGAAACTCGACAGACGACGGTTTATTCAATGCGCGGCGGCAACCAGTGCGGTCGCCACCGCGGCGGCGCTTTTCCCGGGCATCAGTTTCGCCGACTGGCCGAAGATCACCGGCAACTCGGGGGTGGTTTCCTGGCAAAAGGCGCCCTGCCGCTTCTGCGGCACCGGCTGCGGCGTCCTGGTCGGGGTGGTCGAAGGGCGGGCGGTGGCGGTGAAGGGCGATCCGAACTGCAGCGTCAACAAGGGGCTGTGTTGCATGAAGGGCTACCACTCCGTCCAGGCCCTCTATGGAGCGGACCGGCTGACCAGGGCGAAAATCCGCAGAAACGGTGAAATGGTCGAAGTGCCGATCAAGGAGGCCCTCGATCTGGTCGCCGAAAAGCTGAAAGAAACCCGGGACAAACACGGCAAGGATGCGGTCGCCATCTATGGTTCCGGGCAGTGGACCATCCCCGACGGCTATGTCGCCTCGAAGCTCTTTAAGGGCTGCCTCGGCACCAACAATGTCGAGGCCAACGCCCGGCTGTGCATGTCGAGCGCGGTGACCGGTTTCATGAGCTCTTTCGGCATCGACGAACCGATGGGCTGTTACGAAGATATTGATCACGCCAATGTTTTCATCACCTGGGGCAACAATATGGCGGAGATGCACCCAGTGCTCTTTTCCCGGATGCTTGCCAATCGCAAACGGCGCACCAATGTCCAGATAATCGATTTTGCCACCCGCTCGACCCGGACCAGCCTGGCGGCGGACAAATCGATCCTCTTCAAACCCCAGACCGATCTGGCGGTGGCCAACGCCATCTGCCACGAGATCATCGCCAACGGCTGGGTGAACGGGAGCTTTGTCGGCGAGCATGTGTCGTTCCACAAAGGCAAGACCAATATC
>JBBRGP010000025.1:0-15872 GCA_038224105.1 Desulfobulbales bacterium
CGGTCAGGTCAAGATGAATGGCCGGGACCGATATCCTGCCATCCTGCAATTGCCCCCTGATCAGGATGTTGTTGAGGTCACCCAGCTCGGACGGCTCGCCGCCGTGGGAGGCGAAGCTGATCTGCGCCACCCGGCCGCCGCGCAGATAGTCAAAGATTTCCTTGATCGGGGTGGTGTCGCCGGCCAGGGCCAGCGCGGTTTTACGGGTCGCATCGACATCGATGTCGGTTCCGGTAAGGTTCAGGGTAATCGCCGGGGCGGTCGGTGCCTGAATCAGCTCGCCGGCAAGGTTCAAGGCCGGTTCCGCCAGGGCCAGACGATCGACTTTGACGGTCAGGTTATGGTCCGCCCGCAGGACGCTGCCGCTGAAACTCAGGCCTTTTACCGTCTCGAGGCGGCCGTTGCGGGCGATGCGCAGCTCGGCCAGGTTTGCCTGAAGTTCGGCCTCTGCCGCGTTGAGATCGGTCGCCGCCACGCCAAATTGCAGGTTCAGACCGTCGATTTCGAACGGCTTTTGATCGCCCTGGGCAATGGTCAGGTGGCCGTTGTTGACCTGCAGCTGCAGGCCGGCAATGACCTCGGCGAGCGGTCGAACCGCCACGGCCAGAGTCGTCCCCAGCTCGCTCAAGGCCAAAGGCTGGGCCGGGGTTCCTGCCTCTTTTGATTCGGGAAGGGTAAGGTGGACCTGCGGCCTGTCCACCTCGAGTCGGGCCAGGTGCAGGTCGCCCCTCAGCAGGGCAAAAAATGCCGGGGAGAGGCGCAGGGCGGCAACGCTTACCTCCGCCTGTTCCGGGATCTTCAGGGTGAGTTCTCGCAGTTCTACGGACAGCCTGGGGAAAAAGGTGAGACGAAGTCCCTGATAGTCAAGCTGGCCGCCGGTGTGTTTCATCGCCTCGGCCTGGATTTGCTGCTTGATCGCCGCAAAGTCGAGAAGACGCGGCAGGAGCAGCATCGCCGCCGCCGGCAGGAGCAGCAGGATAACGGTGCCGACCGCCAGCCAGGTGCGAAAACGGCGCGCGGCGGGCAAGGGGGGGTGGCCTGATTTCGGAGCGGCGTGTTTCATCGGGTGCGCTGCCAGCGGCAGCGAAAATGAAATTTCAAAAAGTTATCATAGTGTCGAGCATATGTTAAGCATAGTTTGCGATACGCCACACGAGAAAGTTGTCGGCTGCGGGTTTAAATCCCATCACCCAAAATCACCTGCCCGATAGTTCAACTTACAAACCCGCGACGAGGAGAAGAGGGATTATCGCTAGGCTCCAGCCGAGGCCGAGACGCTGAACGAGACGACCAGTCAGAAAAATCTGGGTGGCGAGGGTCAGGCCATTGACGGCAAAATCCATGGCGGCAAACAGGGCGGTACGTTGGGCCGGGTCGGCAAAGTGCTCCCGGATAATATGGGCCTGCTGGAAATACAGAAAGGTGGCCAGTGTCGTAAACAGCAGCGTCAACCCACAAAGCCCGAGCAGGTATGGCGATTGCCAGACCAGCCGCACCCCGGCCATGAGATATCCGCCATAAAACTCCAAAAGACGGAAACGATGAACAGATTGAAAACGCTTACCCAGATGAAAAAGGTCCGCGCCACCTATACCTGGGGCAGATCGAAGCGAAACAAAGCCAAGAACAGCAGGAAATTGCCAATGAAGAAGGAATAAATGCCAATGAGATAAGGTCGAGCAATAGAACCTTCAGCATAGAAAACAAGGACGGACTAAAGAACCTCGCGAGGAGGCCGACAAACTGCCCGGCAATGCCATGTCCGGAACATGGCATTGCCGGGATCAACCACTGGAATCATTTTTTCCACCCATTATTCAAAACAGCAACATTGGCCGGTTTGGTGGTCTCCGGATACATCCCGGTTCTCTCTCAATATCGCTTGGATTGCCATTGAATCAATAACCGCTGCCGACAATCAGGTTACTCTTGGTTTTTTTGGCATAGGTATTTTTGATCTTCCCCTGCCATTCATATTCCAGCCAGACACCGGCTTGATTGGCCTTGAGCAGTGCGGTATAAACTGGCGGGGCCTTTTCCTTCAGGCTCTCACCGGCAAGTGTCGGATGAACAAGCATGCTGCCGTCCTCTTTCATAATAAATGCATATGGATCGTAGGCGTCTGCTTTGAATGTCATGACATCCTTGCCACTCTCAAGGCCGGCCACGATCGTGTCGACATTGCTGGTGATTGCGGCTTTATCGACTGCTAAAGCATTACTTACGACAAAAAAAAGCGCACACAGCGACAGAACAAGGGCTAATCTTTTCATCATTACCTCCGCAGGGCAAGCTGCTGCAGTTAACCACCTCACCATTATCGGGTGTTGGATTATCATCTCAGCATTTTGCATTTCAAGTATTGTTTCAAAGGCCATTCTCCCACTGCCCCCTTGAAACGCCAGTACAGCGAATCCTTCGACACCTTTACTCACCTTCCCCGGCATCACCCCCTTTCTTTAAGACTTCCATGCAGATGGCCCTAACCGTTTTTCGATGGTAGAGCTTTCCCTGCTCCGATGAATCCCGCCTCGTAACAGAAGCATCAGTTACTCCTGCCGTCCTGGCGATCGTTTCTTCGAAGCACATATCATGCCAATAACAAATGCCTCGATATTATGAGGAAAGACCGACAATAACCGCTTCTCCGATTGACTAGGGTTGCATAATTTGCGCAGTCAATGTGCAATTATCGGTAAACTGACGCTAGGGGAGCCCGATTCTCACCGGATCCTTGCAAATCGGATCCAGATAATTACTTTACCGTGTAGTGTCGCCTATCAAGAAAAATTCTTTCAAGACAACCCAATGGGAGGCGTATATGCTTACTCTAAAGTCTATAGCGGTTGAAGCGGTACCGACAGCCTTGGCCAAAGCCCAACAGTATCGACTGCTGAGTGAACCTAATGAAGCGGAAAGCATCTGCCTCGATATCTTAGAAGTGGCACCGGAACACCAGGAGGCGCTGAAAACCCTGCTGCTGGCCCTGACCGATAAATTTGCCGATTTCGGGATCAGTCCCTCCTTTGAGCAGGCCAGGGAGATCGTTGCCAAGCTCGATACCTCCCATTGCAAGGCCTATTTTTCCGGCCTTGTGTTTGAGCGCCGGGCGAAATTCCATCTCAGGCAGGGTGGACCGGGAGCCGGCACCGAGGCCTATACTTGGCTCGTAAAAGCCATGGACGCGTTCACTGAGGCGATGACGGAATGCGATCCGAAAAATCAGGATGCAGTGCTGCGCTGGAACTCCTGTGCCCGAATCATCAACAGTAATCCGGAGGTTCGGGCAGATGATGGCGAGAGAGGCGAGATGATGCTTGATCCGTTTTAGTACCTTACAGATCAAGAAGTCGGCCAGGCTGCTTTCACCTTCGATGCTTCTTGATCAGCTCCTTGGTTTCCCAGATTCTCCTGGTGATGAGAATCGAACGGGGGCAGGCCTCGGTGCATTTGTAATGGGTCTGGCACGGCCAGACTCCGGTCTTATTGTCCAGGAGTTCCAGACGCTCGGCCATTCCCCGATCGCGCGTATCGGCAATAAAGCGAAAGGCCTGGGTAATGGCTGCCGGGCCGACGAAACCGGGTTTCTCCCCCAGCACCGGACATGCCGAGTAACAGGCGGCGCAGAGAATGCAATTGGTCGTATCGTCAAAGGCCATCCGCTCCTCCTGCGACTGCAGCCGTTCCTGGCCTTCGACCTCCTCGTCGTTGATGAGATAAGGTTTGACGGCGCGATATTTCGCAAAAAAATCGGATTGATCGACGATGAGATCGCGCTGCACCGGCAGGTAGCGCAGAGGTTCGACCCTGACCTCGTCACCCTCTTTTAGGGCCACATCCTTCACCAGGGTTTTGCAGGCCAGACCGTCCTTGCCGTTGATGCGCATCGCATCCGAGCCGCAGACCCCATGGGCGCAGCTCTTGCGGAAGCCGAGACTGCCGTCCTGGAAACGTTTGATCCGCATCAGGGCATCGAGCAATCGTTCGTTGGGGTCCGCCTCCACTTCATACCGCTGGAAGCGCGGCGCGGCATCGGTCTCCGGATTGTAGCGCTGGATATTGAGAATAATCTTCATAACTGTTCCTTTGCCGCCATCGTTTTAGTGCCTTACAGAATGTTTTCGTTCATAAAAAACAAGAAAATAATCTGCGAATGGCACGTATACCCCCTTGTGGGGTGTTAATAGGTCCGTGGCTTGGGTTGCCAGATCGAGGTGTCGACGGCCTTATAGTCAAGCCTGACCGTATCCTGGTCGAGAAATGCCAGGGTGTGCTTGAGCCAGGTGTCGTCGTTCCGTTCCGGGAAGTCCTCACGGCTATGGGCGCCGCGGCTTTCCTGGCGGGCCATCGCCGAGGTGGCGGTGATCAGGCAGAGGTCGAGCATATTGCCGAGTTCGATGATCTCCAGCAGGTCGGTGTTGAAGCTTTTGCCGGTGTCCTGGACCCGCACGGTCCGGTATCGCCGGCGCAGCGCCTGGATTTCGGCTATGGCCGCCTGCATCTCCCCTTCGTTGCGGTAAATGCCCACCTTTTCCATCATGACGGTCTGCATCTCGCCGGTAATCGCTCCGCCGTGCGGTCCACTTTGTCCGTCGGTGAGGCGGGCGATCCAGGCGCTGGCCCGATCGGCGGCGTCCTTACCCGCCGTCACCAGGTCTGCCTGTTTGACGTAGCCGGCGATGTGCCGGCCGGCGCGACGGCCGAAAACCACCAGGTCGAGCAGGCTGTTGGTGCCGAGGCGGTTGGCGCCGTGCACCGAGATGCAGGCGCATTCGCCGGCGGCATACAGACCGTCGACCACGGTCCCCTGGGCATCGCCAAGCACTCGGCCGTGGACGTCGGTGGGGATACCGCCCATGGCATAGTGGGCGGTGGGCAAAACCGGGATGGGTGAGTCGGCGGGATCAATGCCCAGGTAGGTCTGGCAGAAGCTGCTGATATCGGGCAGCTTGCTTTGCAGCACCTCTTTGCCGAGTTTGGTGGCATCGAGATAAAGATAGTCGTCGATCTGGCGGTCACCGCGGATGCCCTTGCCGGCCCGGATCTCGGTGAGGATGGCCCGGGAGACGATGTCCCGCGGGGCGAGATCGAGGAGGGTGGGCGAATAGCGCTCCATGAACTGCTCGCCGTCACGGTTGCGGAGGATGCCTCCCTCCCCGCGCACCGCCTCGGAAATGAGAATGCCGAGCCCCATAATGCCGGTGGGATGGAACTGGAAGAATTCCATATCCTCCAGCGGGATGCCCCGTCTGGCGCAAACCGCCGGGCCGTCGCCGGTACTGGCGTAGGCATTGGAGGTGATCTTGAACATCCGGCCAAAACCACCGGTGGCAAAGAGCACCGCCTTGGCCATGAAGACGTGGACCTCGCCGGTGGCCAGTTCGACCACCACCACGCCGCTGCAGGTATTGCCGTCGAGGAGGAGATCGACCACCTGGAATTCATCGTAAAAGGCAACACTGTTTTTGATGCACTGCTGGTAGAGGGTCTGCAGGATCATATGGCCGGTCCGGTCGGCGGCATAACAGGCACGGCGCACCGGACCTTCGCCGAAATTGCGGGTGTGGCCGCCGAAACGCCGCTGATCGATGCGGCCTTCGGGGGTGCGGTTGAAGGGGAGACCGCGGTTTTCCAGATCGTAGACCGCCTGAATCGCCTCCTCGGCGAGGATGTGGGCCGCCTGCTGATCGACCAGGTAATCCCCGCCCTTGACAGTATCAAAGGCGTGCCATTCGGCTTTGTCCTCCTCGACATTACCCAGAGCCGCGCTGATCCCGCCCTGGGCGGCGCCGGTATGGCTGCGAATCGGATAGAGTTTGGAGAGCACTGCCGTCTTCGATTGCTGGCTGGCCTCGAGCGCCGCATAGAGTCCGGCGCCACCGGAGCCGACGATGACCGTGTCAAATTGATAGATCACCTGTTTCTCCTCCTGGTAAATGTTATGCGCTACGCCCACCGCCCCTTTGCCCGTTGTCCGCGGAAGCGGGGCATGACCTCTGCACTCCGCCGGCGAAGAATGGCTCATCCCAATTCATTAAAGCAGCTTAGGTGAAGACAAACAAGAACTTTTTCCTGGCAAGCGGGAGCCTGACCACCGCCAGGAATTGAGGAAAAATAAGCAGAAAGGGTGATGAAGAAAAAATCTCGGCCATGGCTATGCCGATGACAATAAAGGAGCACAGGTAAAGCTCCTGGCGATCACAGCCCAAGCAGAGAGGAGCGATGCCGGTCTGATGCCAGCTTGTCAGACGAGAAAAGGCGCTCAGAGGCAGATAAATCTGCCTACACTGCCGTATACGCCCGAGAAGTGCGCCTTGACCGCCAGCGGTGGAATTTCCGGCGGTCCTATCGATCTCGGATTATCCTGGCGTGGCGGCGCAGGTGTTGCACCAGGTCGGCGATTTCGGGAGCGGGAAGCGAATGGGAGAAGACCAGTTCGCGGACCCGCCCATCCTCATGCTCCATGCGGATCTTGACGCTCCCGGCGCTTGTCGGCGGGGGTTGCGGCGTTGTCGCTGCCGTCTGCAAGGCACGCTCCAACGCCGCCAGCGCGGCGGCACCGACCCTCGCCTCATCCACCTCGTAGCGCAAGGGTACGCCGACAAATCCGCCGCTTTCAATGAGGACAATCCGCATCACCACCCCTCCAACCGGTATGTCCCGGCTGCAACCTTACCTCGAGCCATGCTGGTTCTCGGCCCCCCATGGTCACTCCTGCGAACCAAGCAGCTATTTTCCAAAATGTATAACATAATGCACCAAGGGGGGGATGTCCAGATCCAACGCTAAAAGCCGACCCCCTTCCACGCCTTCTGCACCGCCTTCTGGGCGATGCTGCCAGGACCGTAGAGCGCCAGGGCCGAGGCCTCGGTCTCGCTGGCCATCTGATCGAACTGGCTGGTTTGGTGCAGGGCACGCAGAGTTTTATACCAGACCTGCCCGGCCTTCTCAAACGCACGACCGCCAATTTCCATGGCCGTGAGATAGAAGGCGTGGTTCGGGATGCCGGAGTTGATATGCACCCCGCCGTTATCTTCATTGCCGAGGTATTTATCCTTCAAGTGCTTCGGCTGGGGATCGGTACCGAGGATCGGATCATCGCTATAGGCCGGTTCGTTCTTGAAGGTGCGCAGGCACTTGGCGGTTGTGCCCGGCCCCATGATCTCTGCACCGATAGTCCAGGCGGCATCGGTCACAGTTTGTTTTGCCCGCCACTGGGAGACCAGGGCGCCCATGACGTCGGCAAAGTGTTCGTTCAATGCGCCGGATTCGTCCTGGTATTCCAGATTGCAGGTGTGGGTGACCACTCCGTGGGTCAGTTCATGACCGACCACGTCAAGAGATTTGGTGAAACGGATGAACAGTGAACCGTCGCCGTCGCCATAGGCCATCTGCTCGCCGTTCCAGAAGGCGTTGTTATAATCGGTGCCCAGGTGGACGCTGGAGATGAGCGACATGCCCCGGTCATCCAAAGAGTTGCGGGAAAAAAATTTCTTGTAGAAATCATAGACGTCGCCGGAATATTTGTAGGCCTCGTTGACTGCGACATCTTTAACCTTTTTCCCTCCCTCCGAGCGCGCAAGAACACCCGGCAAGGTCCACATCGAACCGTGTTTTACATCGTATATCAGCCGGTATTTCTTGCCGGCCGGTGAAGGGATCGCCGCCATCATCGGCAGGGTGGCAAGCATCATACGTTGCGCCCGCATGGCCGCCGTGGCCTCTATGGCGTCCATGGCCAATTTGCGAACTTTTGCGTCCGAGGATCGGCTCATTTGATCGATAATATGCGGCGGCAGAATACAATGGATGGGATCATGGCAGTATGCGTGCATAATTGACCTCACTTTTGGTTGATGTTTTTAGCACCTTACAGATCGATTTCTTGTCTTTTTGCAAGAAATCAATCTGTCCTTTGTTTTTTCAGAAAGTCTTTGGGGCCGGTTGCTCAAGGCAGGGTGAAAACATCGGCCAATACCGCATTCTTTCCCACCTGCCGACTTTCGGATGCGGAGTCGTACACAATGAGGAGCGAACGGGCCGCGGTGCCATCCGGAGAGTATAAAGTGATGCCTTCGGCATGGTCTACACCCTGGCCGTATGGCACATCCAGAACACGGACCAACTCGTTGGCCGGAACAATGCTCTCGCCTTCTGGCTCTGTCCCACCCCGCCACCGGAAGACAGCAACCGGACCATCCAGATCCATGGTCGGACCTCCCAGAACCAGCAGATCCGAGCCTTCCGCACAGATGTCGCGAATTCCGAGACCTCCGAGCTGGAGAAAATGCTTTCGGTAAAGACGCTGGTTCGGTCCGATTGCCCGCAAGCGTAGCGTCGATGACGGCCCGTTATCCTCCTCGATTTCCAACTCCAGGATCACCGCGCAGCCGCGCAGCACCGGACCCCGCAGTCCAAGAAAGAGCCGTCTGCCAGCAACGGCCAAGCCCTCAATGTCAAATCCATTTTCCTTTCCCGGGAGGGTGAGAAACGTCCCCAGATGCTGGTCGCCTCTTAATGCCTCAGTCAGGTCGCTCCCCTGGGTGTTACCATGCAACTGGGCGGTGATGCGCTTTTTTCCCTTCTGCATGACTTCTTTCGCCAAGGTGTAAGCACCGTCCCCTTCGACCACAGGAATGCGGGCCAGAAGGTAACGGTTGCCGTCGGCGCGCACTTTGGCCAATTGCTTCTGGGCCTCTTTAACCCCGTCCTTTGGCCTTGGTTTTTTGCGTTTCAGGCTGTGTGAACCCACCAACCACAGATAGCCCTCTTCGTAGGCCAGTCCCTCTACGTCGATCTCTTCCAGGTCCGCGGGATCATTGGTGAGTGGTATCGGCAGCCGAAGGTAATGATCGAGAGAGAACTGCTTGTGATTCCTGGCGTATCTGTTGTTGCCGGCGCTGTTTCCAGCCATGAGAGAGAGTCGTTCCAGGCTGATCGTTTCATCATTGGCGACCCAAAGGGTGTCCCCGATCTGCACTACGACGGACAGGCCATCTCTGAGTTTTTTGTCCTTGCCCAGATAATTGCCCTCGGGATTGAACTCCAGCTCAACGGTACTCGTCGGATTCATGATTCGGCCTCCAGTACTGTTACGATTTCATGACTCTTGGATGAACAACCTTGTTGCTGCGCGAGAGTCGAAATAAAAAGAGGTCCTCAGTCGAACGGTACTGATTCCGGCTTGAACTTCACACCGGAGACTGTCCTTTGGTTATCCACCGGGTGAGGAATGCCACTTTTCAGCCAGCAGTGACCGCGTGGTCCCTGGAAACCTGCCCGAGCATATGTCCAAGCCGCGCATATTTGATCTTCAGCGCAGGCAGTTTCACAGGTCTTCCAGGAATCCGTAATAAAATTTTTGAAATCCCATCCAGGGCGATCAGTACGATCCTCTGCTCTTACGTCCTGTTTTGAAATGTGTTTGCGTGGCCCAGAGTTGCAGCAATCATTTTTCACCAGGACCGGCAGTCTGTGTTTTAGCCAGCAGTGCCCGGAAGGCCCCTGAATTCCGGGTTTGACCCATGTCCAACCTTGACATCTGGAATCGCCACCACAGGAATTTCTGCAGACGAACGCCGAACTGGCGTTAAAGTTGTCATAGTCGGAACCAGGCATATCGAACCCATCGACAGCCTGAGCCGACAAGGGAAGAAGCATGACCGCGGCTGCCAAAAGACAGCCCGGCATGATGAGTGTTCCAATGATTAGGTGCAATATTCTCATATCCATCCTCCTGTCATGGTTGCAAAAATCAGAACCTGAAATCTTGGCCATCAGAGCCGGACCGATGGTTTCCACGAAAGCGAGCAGATCACCCGTAAGAAGCGTGATAGTACGTTTGCCTTGGGCAACGGCACTGCCGATGAACAGGCAGGTAGGTTTTTTGTCAACCACTACAGCCGCCTCTTCATTGCTAGGCGCAACTTTTTGGTCAGGATGGTCACTCATCTGCAAACCTTCAGGGTCTCCTGGTAATACTTGATCGGTATTCACTGGTTGCCGAACAAACGCTTGATATGTTTCCTCGCAAGGATCTTTATCACATTTTGATCGATATCAGCGAGGGCGTCCTTGTACGTTCCGGTTTGCTCGATGAGCTTTTCGAGCATATCGTTCTTCATCTGACCTTGTGCAACCGCCTGTTTTGCGAATAACAGATATCGATCCATCAGATCAGTGATCGAGAGATCGACCTTGATCTTCTCCACCGATATTTCCTTATGATCTGGGAATCGGATACTTTCCTCCCAGAGAGCTTCAAAATCCTGTCGCGTTGATTCTTCCATTTTAGTTCTCCTTTCCGATGCTTGGGAAACTGTGGCGCCTACATATATATCTCTCCAATATCAACAGTTTGCAATATCATATTCTTCAAATTGATGCCGCGTATTGTGATCGGTAACCGGATGTCTTGCACCTTGAGTTTGTTGGCCGTTGCGGCGAGGACTACATCATGAATGGCCATTGTTCCGACGTCCAGGTGAACGACGGGAGTCACAATCAGTTTGATTGCGAGAATACCCAGATCCGCACCGATACTACGGGCAGAGGCCTGGGCGACAAAATTAAATCCACCCGTACTGATATTGTCCACCTGTGCTGAAGGAATCTGCAAATTCGTCAATTCAACTCCAGGTAAAACAACCGCGGCATTGGGCGTGAACTCCTCGATGCTGACCTGCTCGGTCGCTGTCTTCGGCACCGACAGGTTCTTTAAACTGACACTGCCGATACCGATTCCACTGAGGCTGAAACTGTCCGCGGGAAGCCCGGTCTCCTTGACGGAAATCTTCTTGATCTGAGCGCCTCCCAAATCAAGATTGGTTATGGCATTGAACTGTGCCTGCACATTGTCAACCGACACGCTAGGGATGTTCATGTCGATGTTTGCAAGTGATGGAATGTTGATATTTCCCAGATTCATGCCGAACGGCAATGAGCCGAGATCGTTGGTATCACCCCAGCTTCCAAGCCAGCCAAGGTCCACTTCCCACTTAAGGGAAAACTTAAGCTGCAAAATCATTCTCACGTCTTGCAAAAAAGCCTGAGCGCCTTTGAGATGAGCGGAAGTTCCAGTGAGAATGATTTTGCTTATGGCGGCATCACCCAAAATCACCTTGTCGATATCAAGATCATCGAGGCTGCCCGCTTCCGCACGCACTTGATTAATTTTGATTTTTTTGAAAAGCTGCGCAAGAATCGGCCCAACGCTCTCTTTCAAAACAGCCGCCAACTCCTGAGACCCGGGCTGCGATTCGTTCGTTTTTTTGGTTTTTGTACTCATGCTTATCTCCTTTTTAGGGTGAGACAGACCTTTCCTTGTTGTTTGAGGGAGTCGCGATATCGTTATCGATTTCCCCTCACCTTCCCGTTCATCAGAAGCCAACAAGATCGTCAACCGGCAAGGTTGGCGGAGCACTGGTGATCCGCTCCAGCGTTTTGCCGATCATTTCGACATTGTTGTCGAAACCGCCGTGAGTTGCATTTTCACGCTTCTCCGACATACCGGTATGGTTCCCGCGCCGGGTCAGGATTTTCTCCTCGTTGTGAATAGTCAATCGATCCAACAGCGAGCTGATTTTTACTGCATTGCACCAATTGGTGAGGGCTTCGCTGTTGCTTGGCGAGCCACCCCAGCCGGAATAGCCGAAATCGTAGCTATTCTCCAGGCCGAGGATAGGCGTACGCAAATCCGCTTCCAACGCATTGGAAACGAAATAGAGCAGAGACTTTTGGTATATTTTCACCACGTTGTCTTCCTGCTCGCGCTGATCCCCCAAGATGTCCAGGTAAAGATTGTTCATGATATCGGCATGTGGTGCATAGTGCCGGTTGGCAAACGCGACCGTGCAAGCCGGAGCGTATAAATGGACGGATTTAACCTTATCCGCCAGGTGTTTTTGGGCAAGGTTGTCCAGTAATCTGCCGAGAATGATCGACCCGGCGGAATGACCGATGAGATGTAGTTCGAATTGGTCGCTCCAACTGCTGACCAGCGAACCAATTGCATCGGTCAGCAGGTCGCCGCCCCGACCGCTTTCTGCTGCGAGTTCGGCATTTTCCTTCATTTCACACCATAGTGGCCGAGCGAATGGCCGGCCTATGGTTTTTTCAATGACGGGGTCTGAGATCTTGTCGGTGGCCCAGTCGCCAAACTCTCCGGCCCTGCTCGCTGCACCCGAATTGAACTTCTCCGACAAAATGTTGCCGATCGATTCCAGCAGGCCGCTCTTCCACACCAGAAAAAGCGGGTAACAGCCGTTCCCCAGGAAATATCGCCCCACTGCCTGAACCCGCCGAATCGCATCGCCTTCGCTGTTGAGGCCGCCGTGGGCATAGAGCACCAACCGTTTTTTTTCGTGCGAGTTCTGCCGGAACCAGGAATCCGGTAAGACACATGCCTGGTTCCGTAGAGTACGAGTAACCCCATCCAACCTGTCGAAGCGATCGACATACCCATCGTTACCCAGCACGATACTATGCTGGTAGGCAACACTCTCGTCCCACCAATTCGCATCGGCGATGGCAGAAACAACACTCGTCTTTGCCCTGCCGCCTGCGCTGAGGCGCCCCGATACGATTCCGCGCACACCCATCGCGGTAACCCAGACATCCATAGCGTTGGCCATCCAATCCGAATAGCTGATCACCGCGAAACCGCCGGCCCCCCATCTGTCTCCCCAGGAATTCTGAATGACGAAGCCGATACGGTTAAATCCCACCAGCGCAAATGCGTGACCACCGCTGCGTGACGGTCTTCCGTCGAAGTCAATCACCGGGAGTGCGGCATGGGACGTCGGTGAGGCACAGTTTTTTACCTTGTCCCAGCCCTTATGGGTATACGACGAAACATATATCGCTTTGACCTCCATAATCGCCGCCTGCATGTCGGTTATAGCAAGAGGATCTATGCGGTAATATACCCCTAATGTCTGTTCGGCGGCATCGCTGTCCCAGCCCGATTGAGGTATGCCGTCGTCCCCGGCCGTGTACGGCCATTTGCTTTCAAGGCAGACACCGTTGTAGTGCCAACCTTTCAGTGCTCCTCGGCAGCTTGAGCCGTTGTAGTCCTCACCTTCGTATTCGTCGAAACGCCGGGCGAAGTGATACAACATGCGTGGACTTACCGACTCAAATTTCTCCGGCATTCCTTCAACCTGCCAACGCAGGTAGTTGACGACGCAGGCCAGGCCAAAACCGGTACATGCCCCCTCCTGGCCCTGATCCAGAATGAGCCCGGCCTGAGTGTAAACGCTCATGAATCTCTCGATGTCGCCCTCCTCCGGGAATAACTGCGGCAGGGAGCGCGGCGGCGGCATGTACTGCCGATCACGCAGATCCGCCGGATCACGGGTTACATTGAGGGTTGCACGGCGCGACGCAATGGGAGGTGTTGCCTTGGCCGCCGCCCCGACGAGTGGTTTCACGGCCGCCCAAACCTTCTGCGCCATCCGGAAAGTCTGGGAAAACCGGTCCATCCCGTGAAGGCCACCATTGACAACTTTGCGCGCTGCCTCCAGGTCATCCTTGGCAAGCGCCTTCGACAACTTTTCCCTGTTGGCATTGAGATAGGCTGCCAGCAGACAGGCGGCAACTTCCGGAGCACACGCACTATCCGGGTTATCCACCAGGGAAATATCAAGCACTTTGCCGAATTTTTCGTAATTAAAACGCCCTGTCAACTGCACGTAGCCCCGCCCGCGATATCGCGGGCCATCGCCCGGTTCCTTGTTGCCTAGTGTTTTGCCCAGCTTGGTCTCGTAACCATATGCGCTGAAGGCTGCCTGGCCGGGCAAGGTGTTGAAATGGGACGGCAATTCGGCGATTGGCATGAAGCTCTCGGTTTCGGCGCGTATAGTCCCTAACGCGGCACTGATCATGTCGATGTCGGTCAAGCCGAATGCCGCGAGTGCTGCGGTCACATAGGGTAGATTTTGAGCGACACTTGAAGTTTTGGTGTAAGGAAAGAGCTTGTAAACTGAGGCGGGGTCGACACTGACGGCCAATTCCGCGGGCGGCGAAATACCCAAGGCGGACAAGGTGCGTGGTCCGGCAATACCGTCCGCAACCATGCCCACACTTGACTGCCAGGCGCGCAGGGCAATCTCAGTATCGGGATCGAATTCATCGCCCTTGGCCAGATTTTGATACACCGATGCTCCTTCTCCCAAGACTTTGCCTAAGGCCTTCTTCAGTTTAGCCACTTCCTTGCCGACATTGCCCCTCATCAATACCACAACCTTAATTGTCTCGATCTCCATCCCTCATCCCCCCTTCACCGTGGTTAATCTAACCCTCCACAATAGGGACTCTCTTCAATACCCGCTTGTGGGGTAGAAATACGCTATACTGCGGCACTCTGGCCATCAGGGTTGACGACCTTCACAACAGCAACACCAGGTACTGCGGGAGCTATTGTCGGCGAAGTTACAATGAACTCCGTAACAAATTCATCATCCGCCTGTGCTGTCGGACCAACCGATATCGCGTCCGCAGGCAGCAACTGTCCGTTCAGTATAACCTGAGCCCGTGGCGACAAATTTTCACCAATTATGTGTAAAGGCACTCCGTCGGCGACATCTGGCGTCGGGTCCAGCCGACTGATGATCGGTCCCGGTTTTCTGGTGACCTTTCCTGCCAGGTAACCGATCGAACTAAGACCCATCAGGGGGATAAAGCTGTCCGGGATTCGCGGCAGGTCGGTTACCAAGGACGGGTCCTGCGCCAGCGTTGCACTGACAAAACCGAATACTCCGATCACAGTCCAGAGAAAAAACTGGAGTCTTTCGGGCGCGAACACGCCCCCTGAGGTGATAAAATCTCCCAATCCCGGATGGACCGGCCCGGCTCCCTTGCTCCCCCGCATTCCTGTTGCGCCGAGGGACAGGACACTGGTCCCGACACTTATGCCCATAAGCATGGGCAGGTTTTCAGGAATCTCACAAAGCTTCCAGTTCCACTGGACCAGAGCTTGCGACACCGCTAAGAACATGTATGCAACAATAGATGCTGCCAACCAGAGAATAAGTTGCAGCTGCGACAAGCTGTAGGTGTTTGTTCTAGGATCGATAAAGAGATACGCCAGGATAAAGTGCGTTTTCCCTTTTACCTGATGCTTGGAGGCCGCACGGCGATACATGAAATGGACCAGCAGTGTGAGGATTCCGAGGACGGCAAAGGCTATGACTGCGGGCATCGTGCGGTCGACAGGAGACAGAATAATCGTCATTTTGTTGGATTCTATCCCGTCTACCTCTATGCTTGCACTCATTGGCCGGGTGATTTGTTGCTCTTTGAGGGAAAGACTACGGATAGTGAGTTTTTTCCAGTTCCATACCAGACAGGGAACTCCCTCTTTGCAGTCTTTAACCGATGCTTTGCTCCCTTGTTCGTGTTGAGGGGTTTCGAATAGAAAGGCTGTGTCGTTGATCAGTAATTTGATGCCCCGGACATCGTCTCCAATATTTTCACCTATTATATCAAAGTTATACCTATCGTTTTTGGCATAACTCGCAGTCGGCACTATCTTCGTAATAACAGGTTTGTCCTCCGGTTTGTCCGAGGCGGCTATCTTCAAACTGGATCCGGAGGCACCCAGGTCTTTGCCTTTCTCATCGACAAGAGTCGTTTCATAAGTACCTGGCCGCATATTCTCGGGAATCTTGAGCTCAATAATCCGCATGGAGAGCTGATTATTATCGAGCGGAATGTCCTTGACGGTGAAACGGCCGGAAAGTCTCAGGTACATTTTTACGGTAGTATCGACTTGCGGTCCAAGTTTTACAACAACGTTACGGCCGGGACGCACCCATTTAGGGACAAATTCGAATCCTTTTTCAGCTGCAAAAGCCGGCTGTCCCCCCAAGGAC
>JBBRGP010000026.1:0-15308 GCA_038224105.1 Desulfobulbales bacterium
GACGGTAGTCTCGGACTGGCCGACGCCGACGGTTTCGATGATCACCACATCGTATCCGGCCGCTTCACAGACGAGCATGGTCTCGCGGGTTTTTCTCCCGACTCCGCCGAGGGTTCCGCTTGAGGGAGAGGGACGGATAAAGGCGCTATGATTGACCGCCAGTTTTTCCATCCGGGTTTTGTCGCCGAGGATACTACCACCGCTGCGGCTGCTGCTCGGGTCGATCGCCAGCACCGCCACCCGATGACCAATCTCGGTGAGCATCGTTCCGAAGCTCTCGATATAGGTGCTTTTGCCGGCACCAGGCACTCCGGTGATACCTATGCGGATCCCTGAACCGGTATGCGGCAGCAAAAGGTCGACGATGGTTCTCGCCAACTGCTGGTGGGCCGGCAGCGTGCTTTCAATAAGGGTTATCGTTCTGGCCAGAGTCAGGCGATCACCACGAAGCACACCTGTAAGATAGTCTTCTGGGTCTTTTAATATCATTTGATCATCGAGGCCGACAGGCCGTTGTCTATAAAAAATGGTGCCGTTAAATCCTAAGGGCATAACCTCCCTTTACGGGAGAACGCGCCCGGGAGGGCGGTTTGGAACATTCCCCTTGCCGGGAGCATTAAAAACGGCAGATTCATCGGCGGGGAAAACCGTCGAATCTGCCGGGCGCTGCCTACTTTTTATTTGAGGTATTTCTCTTCGAGCAGGGTAAGGGTTTTCTCGGCCGATTCGGGAATTGGGGTACCGGGGCCGAAGATAGCCTTTACCCCAGCTTGATAAAGGAAATCATAATCCCTTGGTGGAATGACGCCGCCCGCGACGACCAAGATTTCTCCTCCTCCGATTTTTTTCAGTTCTTCGATCAGGGCAGGTATGAGAGATTTATGGCCGGCAGCAAGGCTTGAGGCACCAATAACATGGACATCATTTTCGATGGCCATTTTCGCGGCTTCCTCGGGGGTCTGGAACATCGGGCTTATGTCCACGTCGAAGCCGAGATCGGCGTAGGCGCTGGCGATGACCTTGAAACCGCGATCGTGCCCGTCCTGGCCCATTTTGGTGACCAGCAAACGTGGCCGTCGCCCTTGTTTTTCGAGGAAGGCGGTGGTCCGCTTTTTCATTGAGATGATGATGTTATTATTATCGCCTTTAAACTCGGACGAGTAAGCGCCGGAGATGCAGCGGGTGGTGGCGACAAACCGACCGAAGACCGCTTCCATGGCAGTGGAGATTTCCCCCACGGTTGCTCGTGCTCGAACCGCCGGCAGTGCTGCTTCCAGTAAATTGCCGCCGTTCTTGGCGGCATTGGTGAGATCGGCGAGCGCTCTCTCTACCGCTCCTTTATCACGGCTCGCCTTGATTTCCTTGATCCGGGCGATTTGTTCGTCACGAACGGAGGCCGGAACCTCACGGACCTCGAAGTCGATTTTTTCATTGGCGATTTTGTATTTGTTGACACCGACGATAACATCAAGACCCTGATCGATCCGCGCCTGTTTTCTGGCCGCGGATTCCTCGATCCGCATCTTCGGCATGCCACTTTCGATGGCCTTGGCCATACCTCCCAGCTCTTCGATCTCTTTGATAATCTTCAAGGATTCTTCGATGATGCTGTCAGTCAGCGATTCCACATAGTAGGAGCCTCCCAAGGGATCAATGACATGACAGATCTGGGATTCCTCCTGGATGATGATCTGGGTATTGCGGGCGACGCGGGCGGAAAAATCGGTGGGCAGGCCGATCGCTTCGTCAAAAGAGTTGGTGTGCAGAGACTGGGTGCCACCAAGAGCTGCCGACATCGCCTCGAGGGTGGTACGGATGATATTGTTGTAGGGATCCTGCTGGGTAAGACTCCAGCCCGAGGTCTGGCAATGGGTCCGAAGCATTGACGACTTCGGGTTTTTCGGATTGAACTGGCTCATCAACCGGTACCAGAGGCATCTGGCAGCCCGCAGCATAGCGATATCCATGAAGAAATTCATACCGATGCCGAAGAAAAAGGAGAGTCGCGGAGCAAATGTATCGACGTCCATCCCGCTCTTCAGCGCCGCTTTTACATATTCGACCCCATCGGCGAGGGTAAAGGCGGTCTGCAACACACTGTTGGCTCCCGCTTCCATCATATGGTAGCCGCTGATGCTGATGGTGTTGTATTTGGGCATTTCTTTGGAGCAGAAGGCCATGATGTCGGATATGATCCGCATCGATGGTTCGGGCGGATAGATGTAGGTGTTGCGGGTCAGGTACTCTTTCAGGATGTCATTTTGAATGGTTCCCTCCAGTTTTTCGTGGCCCACCCCCTGCTCTTCAGCGGCAACGATGTAGCCGGCGAGGATCGGAACGACTGCCCCGTTCATGGTCATGGACACCGAC
Source organism: Desulfobulbales bacterium (assembly GCA_038224105.1). Classification (GTDB taxonomy): domain Bacteria; phylum Desulfobacterota; class Desulfobulbia; order Desulfobulbales; family Desulfocapsaceae; genus Desulforhopalus_A. The sequence continues at coordinate 2,371 of JBBRGP010000026.1, forward strand.
ATCTGATCAAGGGGGATACCGGCGAAGAGGATCTTCATGTCCTCCACCGAATCGATGGCGACACCGGCCTTGCCGATATCACCGGCCACCCTCGGATGGTCGGAATCGTAGCCCCGATGGGTGGCCAGGTCAAAGGCAACCGACAACCCTTTTTGCCCGGCGGCCAGGGCCTTATGATAGAAGGCATTGGATTCCTTGGCGGTGGAAAAACCGGCATATTGACGAATAGTCCAAGGTCGCCCGGTATACATGGTGGCCATGGGACCTCGAACGTAGGGGGCCATGCCGGGCAGGGTGTTGACCGACTCCATGCCTTCCAGGTCCTCAGCGGTATACAGTGGTTTGACCTTGATTCCTTCCGGGGTCATCCAGGTGAGTGTTTCGACGGATTTGCCCTTCATCTGCTTTTCCGCGATTTCCGTCCATTTCGATAATTGTCGATGCTCAGCCATATATAGCTCCTTGTCTTACGGTAATTCACACCTCCGGCAGGCGGATGGAGTGAAGTGGGGGATCAACGTTGACACAGTTCAACCAAAATACCGCCGGTGGCCTTGGGGTGGAGGAAGGCAATCTTGGCTCCACCGGCGCCAATTCGCGGTTGTTGATCGATCAGTTGGATACCCTTTTCCTTCAATTCTTTTAAAGCTTCTTCAATATTCGCCACGCGAAAGGCGACATGCTGAAAGCCAGTCCCCTTTTTTTCAATGAATTTTGCCACGGGCCCATCGGGAGAGGTTGACTCGAGGAGTTCCACCTCACTTTCTCCGACCGGGAAAAAAGCGGTCGTGACTTTCTGGGTGTCCACCGTTTCGGCGCCCGCGAACGGGAGACCGAGAACATCAGACCAGAAATTTTTGCCATCATCGATACTGTTGACCGCTATGCCCAGGTGATCAATTTTGAGTATTTCCATGGTGTGCCTCCAAAGAGTTCAGAGTGTTGCCCAGAGGGCGTTATTGAGTTGTTGTGTCGGTTTTATGAGGTATTAGAGGGGGCCCCTGAAGATGTTGCTGCGGATTGGCCATGCCCTGCCAGACCATTTCGAACATGATATTGGCCTGCTCGGAGAGACTGCCCTTTTTCCCGCGCAGGATCCACATAAAAAAACTGCGTTGGACAAAACCCATGAAAAAATCGAGGAGGGTCCCCGCCCTGACAAGCGCATTGAGAATTCCTTCCTTTTGTCCCTGCCTCAGGACATCGATCATCAGGGACATCATTCTCGGTTGGGCAAAGGTTTCATCCGCCATCCAGGTTTTCATCGGCAAGGTCATGAAGACTATTTTACCGAGGCCGTCGTGTCTTTCGTAGTAGTCCAGCTGCAGCCAGAAAACCTTGCGAAGTTTTTCTTTGAGGTTCTCTATGCCCTGAAGATGATCGACGATGCGATCCGTCAATTTTCCCATCCAGATATCGACGAAGGCAAAGACCAGTCTTTCCTTGCTGCCGTAATGCTTGTAAATGGTCGTGAAGCTGACCCCGGCTTTCTTGGCGATATCGCGAATAGAAGCCCGGTGGAAATCGGAATTGGAAAAAATCTCCAGCACGGCCTTTTCAAGTCGTTTATGGATGTCGCCATTCAATTCATCTAACATTGTTACTGTCTTGCGTTTATTTGATTATTTTTAATCAGACCAGGATCCGGTTGCCGGCATTGCCCCGAAAAAGATTCTTGTGCTTGTTGATTGTGTAGTGCCGTTATTGCTTTAAAAAAAGGATAAATGCATGAAATATTGCAAAAATGTGATTATTTAAATTATAATATTGCTTGTTTCGGTAACATCGTTACACACATATGTTGTAATGTATTGGAGGATACTTTTCAAGGAAAAAGCAGATGATCCTTAAACCTTTTCCAGGAAAAGTCCCCCGGCCCGGAAGGTATCGTCCGTCTGCGCCGGCAAAGATATCTTCCGGATCGGCTTACCCTCGACCTGGGTGCTACTTGCCAAAGAGCGACAGCATCACTCCGGCGGCAACCGCCGAGCCAATGACTCCGGCTACGTTCGGGCCCATGGCGTGCATGAGCAGGAAATTACCGGGGTCCTCCTTCTGGCCGACCACCTGGGAGACCCTGGCTGCCATGGGCACCGCCGAGACGCCGGCGGAGCCGATAAGAGGGTTGATGCTCACCTTGAGGAATTTGTTCATGAGTTTGGCAAGCAGAACCCCGCCGGCCGTGCCGATGGCAAAGGCAGTCACACCAAGGGCGAGAATTGCCAGGGTCTGCACCGTTAAAAAGCGTTCGGCGGTGGCGGTGGCCCCGACGGTCACCCCAAGAAAAATGGTGATGGTGTTGATCAGGGCATTTTTCGAGGTATCCTCAAGCCTGCTGACGACTCCGCATTCCCGGAACAGGTTGCCGAGCATCAGCATGCCGATCAGGGCGGCGGCCGGGGGCACCATCATGGCAACGATGATGGTGACGATGATCGGAAACAGGATCCGTTCCCTTGTGCTGACCTCGCGTAACTGGCTCATTCTGATCATCCGTTCCTTTTTGGTGGTCAGCAGCCGCATGATCGGCGGTTGGATGATCGGCACCAGCGCCATGTAGGAATAGGCGGCGATGGCGATGGGACCGAGCAGGTGCGGGGCAAGTCGAGAGGAGAGAAATATCGCCGTTGGGCCGTCGGCGCCGCCGATTATGCCGATTGAGGCGGCTTCCTGCGCGTTAAAAAGGCCGGAGCAGATTGCCGCAATGAAGGTCAGGAAAATGCCGAGTTGGGCGGCCGCACCCAAGAGCAGGGATTTAGGGTTGGCGATAAGCGGACCGAAATCGGTCATTGCCCCGACGCCCATGAAAATGAGGGGCGGGAAAATACCGAGGCAGTCTCCCTGATACAGATAGAACAGCAGGCCACCGGGTTCGATGGTATGAATGACGTTGTCCTTAATCTCCAGAACAGGCGGCGCCATCATCCCGGCAAGAGGGAGATTGGTCAGGAGGACACCGAAGGCGATGGGAACCAGGAGCAGCGGTTCGAATTTTTTTACAATCGCCAGATAAAGGAGAAAGCACGCCACTCCTATCATCAGGACGGAGCCGGCGGTCAGACCGGAAAACCCGGTGCTTTTGCAGAAATCGAGAATAGTTTCAAGCATGACATACCTCCTTTAATGGGATAAAACCGCCAGGGTTTCGCCGGTTTTAACGGAAACCCCCGGCGATACATGAAGCAGCTGAACCACGCCGTCGCTCGGGGCCATTATTTCGTTTTCCATCTTCATCGCTTCGAGCACCAGCAGAATCTGGCCTTTAGTTACCGCATCGCCGATGCCAACGGAAACTCGAAGAACCGTTCCAGGGATCGGGGCTGCGACGGTAGTTTGCTTATCGCTGCTTTCGCCCGTTGGTGTTGGTTTTGGGGTCGGTGACGGTTCGGGTCTCGCCTGGACGGCTTTGGCGGGCGGTGCAGGCCTGGCCGGGATGGGCCGGATGGTTTTTTCGTCCGTCAGTTCTTCGATGCCAACCTTATATTCGCTTCCGTTTACAACCACTCTGAACATTTTCATCTCGTCAATCTCCCTCTTTATTTAAAATCTATTGTTCATCTGTTCCATTATTCCCGCCCTGTTCCAGATCGGCGACCGGTCTTCAATTTTTTCAATATTGCGAATGACGATGTGGTCGACGGAGGTCTTCAACTTCACGGCGATGACTGCGCTTATGACCGCCACCAGTTCGTCCCCATCCGTTTTGGCAGGAACTGGCGCAGCATCAACGGCCGGAGCAGGCGGTGCCGATGATCGTACCGGTAGATCGACGGGCCGATTGATCAACCGGTCCATCCACGAGATCAGAACCTGAAGGATGATCAGGGCAATAAAGGTGATGCCCATGCCCAACAGGGTGGTGACCAGGCTGGCGACCAGCTTGTGGGTAAAGGATAAGGTTTTCAAGGTCTCGGGATTGGCGAATTGAGCAAGCAATTCGGTGATATCCATGATCTCCTCCGATCGTTAAAGGGGTATGTTACCGTGTTTTTTGGCGGGACGCTTTTCCCGTTTGCCGGCCAGCATGTTGTAGGCATCGATGATTCGCTGGCGGGTGGTATGGGGTTCGATGACGTCATCGACAAAACCCCGTTCCGCCGCCTTGTAGGGGGTGGCGAACTCCGCGGCATAATCCTCGAGGATTTTTTGCTTGGTTGCCTCTTTGTCGGCTGCCTTGGCGATATCGTTCTTGAAGATGATATTGACCGCGCCTTCGGAGCCCATCACCGCCACCTCCGCCGTCGGCCACGCATACACCATGTCGGCGCCCAGCGATTTTGAACACATCGCGACATAGGCACCGCCGTAGGCCTTGCGGGTGATGACGGTTACCTTGGGTACGGTTGCTTCACTGTAGGCATAAAGGATTTTTGCCCCGTGCCTGATGATGCCACCGTATTCCTGGGTGGTGCCGGGGAGAAAGCCGGGGACATCAACGAAGGTGAGGAGCGGGATGTTGAAGGCATCGCAGGTCCTGATGAAACGAGCGGCTTTATCGCCGGCATTCATGTCGAGACAGCCGGCCATGACTTTCGGCTGGTTGGCGATGATGCCGACCGAGCGGCCGTTGATTCTGGCGAAGCCGGTGATCAGGTTGGTGGCAAAATAGGGTTGGTACTGCATAAAATCGCCGTTATCAACGATCGGGATGATGACGTCGAGAATGTCGTAGGCCTTGTTGATGCTGTCCGGAATCAGGGTGTCGAGTTCCTCGACCGCTCGGTTGAGGTCGTTGGCTGCAGGATGCTCCGGCGCCTTCTCCATACTGTTGGCCGGGAGGAACTGCAGCAGCCTTCTGATGTCGGCCAGACACTCGAGCTCCGAGTCGGCAATGAAATGGACGTTGCCGCTGACGCTGTTATGGGTCATCGCTCCGCCCAGATCCTCGGCGGAGACCAGTTCGCCGGTGACGGTCTTGATCACCTGCGGGCCGGTGATGAACATCTGCGACGATTTGTCGACCATGAAGATGAAATCGGTGAGGGCCGGGGAATATACCGCGCCGCCGGCGCACGGCCCCATGATCGCTGAAATCTGCGGGATGACTCCGGAATAGATGGAGTTGCGGTAGAAGATGTCGCCGTAGCCGGAGAGGGCATCGACCGCCTCCTGGATTCTTGCGCCGCCGGAATCGTTCAGCCCGACGATCGGGGCACCGACTTTGACGGCGCTGTCCATCGCCTTGACGACTTTCTTGGCATGCATCTCGCCGAGTGCTCCCCCGGTGATCGTGAAATCCTGGGAGAAGGCATAAACCACCCGCCCTTCAATCTGTCCATAGCCGGTTATCACCGACTCTCCTTCCAGATCGAGCTTGTCCATGCCGAAACTGGTGCATCTGTTTTTGACGAAGGCATCGATTTCGATAAAGGTGCCGTCATCAAATAAATGGAGAAGCCGCTCTCTGGCGGTCATTTTGCCGCCGGCGTGCTGTTTTTCAATCCTCTCAAGGCCTCCACCAAGAGCGATTTTCTCTTTTTTTCTCTGCAATAATTTTTTTTTCTCCAAAGACATGTTGTGAGCTCCTCGATAAAGATTGGACATAAAAGGTTGGCCTTGGGCCGTCGTAATCACACATGAAAACGTTGAAGTCCAGGCAATGCCCAGCCCGACTCGGCGGGGTTTGCCGAGGACCGGTTGTCGCCTCCTGACCCCGCTAACTGCTTTTGTTTTCCGGTGGGGGAAGGTAACGGATGATTTCCGGATTGACCATGCCCTGCCAGACCATTTCGAAAAGGGCGTTCGCCTCCTCGGCCAGGCATTGCTGTTTTCCCCGCATTATCCACATAAAAAAGGTCCGTTGAATAAAACCCAGCATGAAATCGAGAAGGTTTCCGGCCCTGACATGGGGATTGATAAGACCTCTTTTTTGACCGATCCTGAATACCTCGATGATGAGACCGACCCGTCGCCGCTGATCAAAGCTCTTGTCGGCCATCCAGGTTTGTATGGGCAGGGTCATGAACAGGATGCGGCCGAGTTGCTCATGACGTTCATAGTAGTCGAGGTGCAACCAGAATACTTTTCTGAGCTTTTCCTTGATATCCTCGATGCCGTTGAGGTGGTCGTCGATGCGATCGGTAAGCTGGCTCATCCAGATATTGACATAGGCAAAAAGGAGGCGTTCTTTGCTGCCGAAATGTTTGTAGATGGTGGAAAAACTGACCCCGGCCCGGTCGGCAACATCACGGATGCTTGCTTTATGGAAGTCGGCGGTCGAGAAAATTTCCAGAACCGCCGTTTCCAGGCGTTTTTGCACCTCTGGATTGAGTTCGTCAAACATTGTTACCTTGTTGTTATTTCTTGATTTCGGTTTCTTGGGGAAGCCGATTTAACACAATGAATTACATGTATAATAAAGGGGTCCCTGTTTTCCCGAAAATTTCACCCATGATGATGAAAAGTAGTTTTACAGCAAAATGTTATGCAAATATATAATACTGAAATAATTTAATAAACGTATTGATTTCTGTAGTATTTTTTAGTGGAAAAGAAACAATGTTACACGATTATGTACTGCATATCTGTTTTATTTGTCAATAAAAATAATTGCAATTGACGACGGCGAACAAGGTTGCGGTTTTCGGTTTGTCGAGGGTGGTCTGGAGAATTGTGACGAGCGGATGGCGCCAGCAAAATAGATTGAAAGTTTGAACGAAAAAATGCTAGGCTATATACTCCGCTTTGGGATATGCGGAGAGAACCTGCCGGTTCTTAAATCGAACAGGGGAGTGCGGGAATGCACGGCGATTGATCGATGACTTTATTTGGAAAAAAGGATGAGGTTCGACGATGATCGGAAGAAGTTTCAGAGCAATGGTGGTCGAAGAGAGCGGGGATAAATCCTTTTCCCGCAAAATCGTGGACAAACAGCTTGAACAGTTGCCGGAAGGCGAAGTCGTGGTGAAGGTGCTGTGGTCTTCCCTGAACTATAAGGATGCCTTGTCGGCGAGCGGCAATCGCGGCGTCACCAGGAGCTACCCGCACACCCCGGGAATCGATGCCGCCGGAGTCGTTGAAACGAGCAGCACTGCTGCTTTTTCTCCGGGTGACGAGGTGATTGTCACCAGCTACGACCTGGGAATGAATACCTCCGGAGGTTTTGCCGAATACATTCGAGTCCCGGCGGCGTGGGTAGTGCCGTTACCCGTTGGCCTTGATCTCAGGGACAGTATGATCTACGGCACGGCCGGTTTTACGGCCGGGATGTCGGTTTTAGCGCTGACCGAGGCTGTCGCGGTGACGAGGGGCCAGATTTTGGTGACCGGGGCAACTGGCGGCGTGGGTAGTCTGGCTGTGGCCATTCTCGCCAAAATCGGCTATTCGGTGGCGGTCGTCAGCGGTAAACCTGAGGCGGCGGATTTTCTTGTCGGCCTTGGCGCGGCCAGGATCCTGACCCGGGCCGAGGCCTGCGAAGGCAGTGGAAAACCATTGCTGAAGGCGATATGGTCGGGGGTGATCGATACGGTCGGCGGCGCGATTCTGGCGACTGCCATCAAGTCGACCGATCTCCAGGGTAGAGTAACCTGCTGTGGCAATGTCGCTTCCCCGGAACTTGCTTTGAACGTCTTTCCCTTTATCCTGCGCGGTGTTTCACTGATTGGTATTGATTCCCAGAATTGCCCGATGGCGAAGAGGATAAAGGTCTGGGAGAAACTGGCAACTTCCTGGAAACCACCCCAATTGAACTCGCTTTGTCGCGAGGTTGGTCTCGAGGATCTGGATGAAGAGATCGAATTGATCCTGCGGGGTGGCCAGAAGGGCAGGGTACTCATCCGGATGAAGCCTTAGGTGCATGGCCGCGATCAACGTTTGCGGCAGGGTTAAATCTCTTTTGCTGCGTCGGTCAGAACGGCGGCCTCTTTCGAACTTTTGAAAATCGTAATTGAAAAACAGGAAAAGCCTATGAAAAGAACTGGTCTTGTGTACGATGAACGATATTTGCTGCACGTCACGGGCGGATACCACCCCGAATCTCCGGCAAGATTGGAGGCGATCTATAAAAGATTAGAAGAATCGGGGCTGCTGGCGCAACTGACGCGTATAGAGGTTGCCAAGGCCAATCAACGCTGGATTGAGGCAGTCCATACCATTCGTTATATTATGAAATTCGATGAGGCCTGTATCTCCGGCATTAACGAATTCGAGCATCCCGACAACGCCATCTGCCGGGATACCTATGAAATAGCATTTCTCGCTGTTGGCGGAGTCTTGAAGGCTATTGATGCGGTCATGAAGGGCGAGGTTGACAACGCTTTTTGCGCGATTCGTCCGCCTGGTCATCATGCTGAGGTCGACAAGCCCATGGGCTTCTGCTATTTCAACAACGTGGCGATCGGGGCGAGGTATCTGCAAAAAGAGTACGGCATCGAGAGGGTGGGGATCATCGATTTCGATGTTCATCACGGCAACGGCACCCAGCACATCTTCGATCGTGATTCAACAGTGCTGTACTATTCAATTCACGAACACCCCTCGTTTGCCTATCCGGGTACCGGCAGAGAATTTGAAATGGGGATAGGCGAAGGCGATGGCTATACCATCAATTCGCCCGTTCTTCCCGGCCGCGGCGACGATGAGTACAAACGACTGATGATGCAGGATCTGGTCCCCGCCTTTAAAAAATTCAACCCAGAGTTTATCCTGCTTTCCGCCGGTTTTGACGCTCATGAAAGTGATATGATGTCCGGGACGAATCTTTCCACAGGCGGCTATGATTTTATATCCGAGGTGATCGTCAACCTGGCGAATCGCTGTACCGGCGGCCGGGTGGTATCCGTGCTTGAGGGCGGCTATAATCTTGACGTGCTTCCACTTTTGGTAGAGAATCATATCAAGTTTCTGGCCGATCTCAAATGACCCTCGTAGGCCCTAACCAATGCCCATAATGTATTAAATAAACAACGATTTTGTGGAGGTTCTATGTTTGTAAGCGAGAGAATGTCAAAAGACCTGGTTACGGCCGGTCCCGACATGACGATTTTTGAGGCCAAGAAATTAATGACGGAAAGGGATATCCGGCATTTACCGGTTGTTGATGCGGCCGGGAAGCTCCTCGGTATCGTCACGGACCGTGACATCCGTGACGCCATGCCGTCTACCCTTGTAAAGAAAGTGGATTACGATCTCACCTTGGCGAAAATCACCAATTATCCGATTGGGGATATCATGACCAGGAATCCGCTGACAATTTACGCATATTATACCATCCAGGACAGTCTGTTGATGATGCAGAAGAAAAAGGTCGGAGCCTTGCCGGTAATCGATCAGGAAGGTTATCTGAAAGGTATTCTATCGACCAGCGACCTGCTTAAGGCCTTCGTCAATATTATGAATATTGACGAACCGGGATGTCTGCTCTGTATCATTGTCAAAGAAAAACAGGGCCAAATGAAAAAAATTGTCGATATCATAACAGAGGAAAAGATTTCTCTCGGCAGTGTATTGGTCGCCAGGGTCTGGGATAAGGAGAAACGGGCGATTTTTCCCTATCTGCTGACCAATAATGTCATAAATGTTAAAAAGAAACTGCTCGATGCCGGCTTTGAGTTGATCGATCCGATGAAGTGGTACCTCGATCAACTGCCCCAGAAATTGAAAAAGTAACGGGTGGGGCCGAAGCTGGGGATTTTTCCGGCGACGCGTGGCCGGGGCCGGCAGGAGTTTCGCCGGGCTTTTACAGGCCGGCAATTTTGCTGACTGTCGAGGATGTGGAAATTTTACCGTTTCCTGAATAGTTCTCATGATTTTTCTCAATATGGGCGAGCTGGTAGAGGTAGTTGACCATTATTCCCGCCGACTGACCTAGCCCTTTTTCAGAAAGATCCGCGGCCCAGTTGATCCTTTCGATTTTAGCACCGTTCGACAGGTGGAAATGACTGACCCGGTCATGGGCCTGGATGCCCTTTTTGGCTGTCAGCAGGTATCGGGCACAGAGGCGGAGGAGGATAGCCTTGAACGGGGAATCCTGATCCCTGTCAAGATATTCCCTGAGGTTGTCCAAAGCGGCAAAGAAAAATTCTTTGATCTCGGTTTCTCCGGCCATTTCCCTGAGGAATTTTACCTCCCGGTCGAAGAAGACCACCTCTTCCTGATGCCTGCGGAGGTGGGCAAGGAATTCGGGGATCGGCGAGAGAGTTGAAAAAGTCTTCAGATTAGGGAGCTTGGCGCTGAGGTCCTTAACCACGTTTTTGATGAGAAAATTACCGAACCCGACTCCGGCAAGGCCGGTCTGGCAGTTGGAAATCGAGTAGAAAATCGCACAATCGGCCTGGCCGGCAGGGATCGACGTTTTTGTTTCATCAAGCAGGTCATGGATGTTTGAGGATATGCCGTTGACCAGGGCAACTTCGACAAAAATCAGCGGTTCCTGCGGCATTCTTGGATGAATGTAAGCGAAACACCGTCGATCTTGCCTCAGTCTGTTCTTCAAGTCCTGCCAGGATTGAATGGCATGGACTGCTTCGTATTTAATCAGCTTTTCAAGAAGAATCGCCGGTGTCTCCCAGGTGATCCGCTGCAAGTCGAGAAAACCGACGTCAAACCAGGAAGCCAGCAGGCCGAGGATGTCCTGATCAAGAGCCTTGAGCGCGGGATCGCCGGCGGTAAGAGGCAGGAGTTCCGCCCGGAGGTCGACCAGAAATTTTACCCCTTCCTGTAGTCCATTGAATTGTTTGAGAAGTTTGGCGCGTGGAGGGACAAGCAGAGCACGCAACTCAAGGTTTAATCGTCGTTGCTCTACCGCATCGGTGCACTGTAGACGCTTGGTCATCGCAGCTTCAACCGCCTGGTTATCGACGTCATATTCCCCGGCGAGCAGTTCGAGAAAGCGTTTGCGGCCGTCGGCATTGAGTACCAGGTAGGTTTCTCCCAGTTCGGCGGCCCTGGTCCGGGCGGAAACCTCCCCGCCTCGACCTTTGAGACAGGTATCGATGCGCTTGCGCAATTTTTGCAGATCCCCGTCGGGCAGGTCGGCGGCTACAGAATTCTTCAGAGACGCCTGATCGCCAAGGGGCCAGATCAGCCGGATTCGCCGCAATGTCCTGTCCCACAGGGGTTCGTCACGTTCGAGCATGAAATTCTCCTGGAATAAAAATGAAAATGGCGACAGCTCTGGTATAATACATCGTTGCTGGCGAAAAGCCTGGCCTCTGAGGTGATGATATCCTATCATTACTCGCAAATAAGCACAATTGCCAAAACCAGGTTACGCCGGTTATCAGCAAGAAATTCCCGGTGCCGGCATAACTACCATGAAAAACTTGAAGGCATGAGAAACGTGAGAAACGCATCAAGAACACTGGCCCTCGCCCTGCTCATTGCATCCTTTGATGTTAACAAAGCCATGCCGCAATCTTCCGACCAGATGATAGCGGAGGCTGAAAATGGCGACCTCACGGCCCAGGTCTGCCTGGCCGAAAGATATTTGGACGGAGACCGCCAAGAGTTCGACCAGGTTCAGGCCCGGCGCTGGTTTTTGAAAGCCGCAAGAAATGGCCACAGAGGCGCGCAGGATCGGATCGCCACCATGTATCTGCGCGGTGAGGGGGGAGAACAGAATTTTGCCAAGGCAGTCTATTGGTTGAAAAAACTCGCCGCGGCCGGCTCTCCTGCCGGCCGGTATCGCTACGGTCGAGCCCTCGCTCTGGGGGAAGGAGTGGCCGTCGATAAGCGGCAGGCGGGTGCCTGGTTTCTCAAGGCGGCGAGAGCCGGATTTCGCGAAGCCCAGAGACGGATGGCCGATATCTATCTACTCGGCGACGGCATTGAAAGAGACCCGGTAAAAGGCCTCTATTGGTTGAATATTCTTGCAGAAAATGGTGATAGTGGAGCCCAGGCTAAACTTGGGAGGATGTTTTATGAGGGCGACGGGGTTCCCGCCGACCAGGGAAAGGCTTTTCATTGGTTCCTCAAGGCGGCGAGAAACGGGGATCCAGGCGCCCAGTGGCAGGTATCCAGCATGTATGCCCTCGGCGAAGGGGTGGATAAGGATGAAAAAAAATCCTTGTTATGGGTGAAAAACAGTGCCGATTCGGGTTTCGCCAAGGCCCAGTTCAAAATGGCCGTGATTTTAGAAAAGCAGACGGGTCCGGATTCTTCGCTTGGTCCTGCGATCGGATGGTATAAAAAAGCCGCCGGACAGGAATACGTTCCGGCACAAAATGCTCTGGCCAAGATCTACAGCAAGGGCATCGGTGTCGCCGAGGATCGCGTCAAGGCGGCCTTCTGGTACCGAAGAGCCGCGGAAAATGGAGAACCTCTCGGTCAGTATAATTTCGCCAGACTTTTGGCAAAAGGCAGAGGTGTAGAAAAGGACGACAGGCAGGCTTTTTACTGGTGGAAAAAATCGGCACGCCAAGGCCTGGTGATGGCCCAGAGTAGGCTGGGCTTCTGTTATGAGCAAGGTTTGGGCGTATCCCGAAATGTCGATGAAGCCATCAGGTGGTGGACCCAGGCGGCGATTGGGGGCGATGCGGTAGCCAAAAAAAATCTGGAAATACTTTGCCGGACAAGTGCTGCCGCTTGCAGACCCCCCGATCCAGGCACCTGAGCTGGGGGATGATCGCCAGGACCTGGCCCGCGGGGCAAGGTCCTGGCATTGCCCCCGCTAGTCTTGTGAGGAGCCTGCCTCTTTTGCCAGTTCCTCGGCACCCATCGTCCAGAAGGGGGTGCCGTCCTTGGTCAGACGAACCTTATACTCAAAACTGTCACCCTGTTTTATTTTGGCGGCCATGAACACATCCTGACCTTCAATATTCGCCCAGCTCCCGACAACTTTCGTTTTGATGCCCTTGCGAATTGCGGTCTTTTGCGGGTCGGCGTAATCCCAGGGACAGACGTGCACCAGGATCTCCGCACCCCCCTCATCGAGTATCAAGGCTGTTGCCGGTGCCATCCCGACAATGGGCGTGACTTTCTTGAAATTAAGGACATTGCCT
>JBBRGP010000027.1:0-15271 GCA_038224105.1 Desulfobulbales bacterium
AGCCGCGAGGCGGTGATCGGCGCCGCCCTCGGTGCCGTGGTCGGTCTCTTCTTCGGTTTTGTCGGGGTATTTGTCGGCCCCTTCATCGGGGCGGTGATCGGGGAATATCTGGTGCGGCGCGATCTCGGTCAGGCCGGCGTGGTCGGCATCGGCGCCTGGATCGGTTTTGTCGTCGGCATTGCCGCCAAACTGATGCTGGCCTTCTCCATGGTCGGTATCTTCGTGCTCGCCTATATTTTCTAAAGCCGGATCCGTCAGGATGCCAATGCTCTCGCTGCTGATGCGCTTACGTCGGACGAGGCCTACCTCCCGGCCTCCCAAGATCGCCGACTTGCCATCCACCGGCGATGCCACGAAGACGGACCAGTCCGTCAGTTCATCGATGGTCGACCGTCCCATGATTGGAGTCTTATAAAAATTGAATTGATATTGACTTAAACGTTAAGGTAATATATAAAGGACCAGGATGGCTTATTAACGTAAACGTCATTATCGTGAAGTCAGCGAGACGAGTTAGGGAGAATGCAACGTATGGGCATCATGTCGTATCAGTCAATCCCGGCAGCACTCAAAGACAACGCCAAAAAGTACGGCAAAAAAACCGCGATCAGTTACAAAAAGAAAGGGACCTACCGCTCCCTCTCCTACGAGGAGTTCTATGAACGGGTCCTGATGCTGGCCAGGGGTTTGCGCAAGGCGGGGATGACCCCCGGGGATAAGGTGGCGATCTTTTCGGAGAACCGCCTTGGCTGGGCTATTTCCGACTTTGCTATCCAGAGCGGAGGCGGCATCACCGTGCCGATCTATGCCACCAACACCGGCAAGCAGGCGGCCTACATCATCAATCACAGCGAGGCGAGGATCGTTTTCTGCTCCACCAGGGGCCAGTACGAAAAGCTCTACTCGGTAAAAGACCAGCTCCCCAATGTCGATCTGGTGCTTTCCTATGAACCGTTCATGGGGCACCGTTCCCTGCCGGTTTTTACCCTGGAGCAGCTTTCCGAAACCGGAACTCCGCTGACGGAGGCGGATCAGCAGGAGATTGAAGGACAGATCGGGCAAATTACCCCCGACGACATTATCACCATCATCTATACCTCCGGCACCACCGGGGTGCCGAAGGGCGTGCTGCTGACCCAGCGCAACATCATGATCAATGCCGACTATGGCTCCGCCCAGCTCGGAATGTCCCAGAAGGATCAGACGACCCTGAGTTTTCTGCCGCTCAGCCATGTGCTCGAGAGGACCGGCGGCTATTACGCGACCCTGCTCAACGGCAGCCACATCGCCTTTGCCGAAAACGCCAAGGTGGTCATGGAGAACATGCTGGAGGTCAGGCCGACCTCGATGGTCAGCGTCCCCCGTCTCTTTGAAAAGATCTACGCGAAGATCCATGAAAGCGTCCAGCGGATGCCGCCGTTTCGGCAGAAAATCTTTCACCGGGCAATCGAGGTGGGGAGGGAATACGTCAATAAAAAATATATCACCAATGAGCCTCTTGGTCTGCTCAGTCTCAAGTATAAATTCTATGACAAGCTGGTCTTTAAGAAAATTCGCGATCGTTTCGGGGGCAGGCTCAAACACTTCCTGTGCGGCGGAGCGCCCCTCGACAAGACCATCAATGAGTTCATGTGGATCATCGGCCTGCCGGTGTATAATGGTTATGGCCTGACCGAGACCAGTCCCGGAGTGGCGATCAGCGGTGTCGGGATGGTTCGGTTCGACTCGGTCGGCAAGGCCCTGCGCGAGACGGAACTGAAGCTGGCGCCGGACGGCGAACTGCTGGTTAAAGGTCCGCAGGTGATGCTCGGATACTACAAGAACGACGAGGCGACCCTCGAGGCCATGCAGGACGGCTGGTTCAAGACCGGCGATATTGCCCGGATCGATGAAGAGGGTTTTGTCTATATCGTTGATCGCAAGAAGGAACTGATCGTCACCGCCGGCGGTAAAAACATCGCCCCGCAACCGATTGAAAATGAATTGAAACTCGATAAATATATTTCCTCGGCAATTGTCTTTGGTGACCGCAAACCCTATCTGGTGGCGATTATCACCCCGGATGCCGAAACGCTTGCCGATTATGCCCGACAGGAGAAGATCACCTTCAGCAATTTCGAGGAGCTGGTCCACAATCCCCGGATCAAGGACCTCTACGCCACCCGGATCAAGGAGTTGAACAAGAGTTATCCACCCTACAAGACGATAAAATACTTTGCCGTCGTCGCCAACGACTTCTCGATCGAAGGCGGGGAACTCACCCCCACCCTCAAGTTGAAACGCAAGATCATCCTCGAGAAATACCAAGATCTCATCGAGGATCTCTATGCCAAGAAAGGCAACGGGACTGCCGATCAGCCGATAAAAAATTAGCCGGCAAGAGGATAAGATTCCTGGTGGTTAGCCATGGCTTGGAATTTATAAAGGTAAAATCTCTTTGAGATACACTCTCAGACAAAAATCGTAAGAACCTAACGGAGAACAAACATGAGGCAAATTAATCGAGTAGCCGTACTCGGCGCCGGCGTAATGGGGGCGACCATTGCCGCTCATCTGGCCAATGCGGGATTGGAAATTCTTTTGCTTGATATCGTCCCGAAAAGCCTGGACAAGCAGGAAGAGGCGAAAGGGCTTACCCTCGACAGCCCAGCGGTGCGCAACCGCATAGCCGGCAATGGCCTGCAGGGACTGATGAAAATGAAGCCCGCGCCGTTCTATTTAAGCGAATACGCGGGCCAGATTCAGATCGGCAATCTGGTCGACGACCTGGTGAAACTGAAGGAATGCGACTGGGTGATCGAGGTGGTGATCGAATATATGCCGATCAAGCTCGATCTCTTAAAGAAAATCGTCCCGAATCTCGCGCCGGGGGCGGTGCTCACCACCAACACCAGCGGTCTGTCGGTCAACGAAATGGCGGCGGTGCTGCCGGCCGAGGTCCGTAAAAACTTCCTCGCCACCCACTTCTTCAATCCGCCGCGCTATATGCGGCTGATGGAGATCGTCCCCTGCCGGGAGACCGATCCGGCGATCATTTGCGCCATGGCCGATTTCCTCAGCAAGCGGCTGGGCAAGGGGATTGTCTTCGCCAAGGATACCACCAATTTCATCGCCAACCGGATCGGCACCTACGCGATCTATAAAGGCATCCAGCACATGGTCGAAATGGGCATGACCGTTGAGGAGGTCGACGCCATTGCCGGCCCGGCTACCGCCCGGCCGAAGAGCGCGGCTTTCCGCACCGCCGACCTGGTCGGTCTCGATACCCTTGCCCATGTCGGCACCAACTCCCACGACCTGCTCCCGGACGATGAGGAGCGGGCGGTGTTCAAGTTGCCGGAGTTCATGAAGAAGATGATCGACGGCGGCCTGCTCGGCAACAAGAGCGGCAAGGGTTTCTACAAGAAGGAAACGGTCAGCGGCAAGAAAGCGCTGTTCTACTACGATTATGTAACCGGCGACTATAAACCGCTGGCCAAACCGAAATTTCCCTCGCTGCAGCTGGTCAAGCAGGTCGACAATCCCGGCCAGAAGGTGCGGATGGTGGTGGCAGCGGCTGACAAGGGCGCGGAATTTGCCTGGAAGAGCCTCCGCGACACCCTCATCTACGCGGTCAACCGGATTCCCGAGATAGCCGACGACGTGGTCAATGTCGACCGCGCCATGCGCTGGGGCTTCAACTGGGAGATCGGACCCTTCGAGATGCTCGATGCCATCGGCGTCCAGGCCTTTGTCAAACGGGCGGAAAAGGACGGGGTTAAAGTGCCGGCGGCGCTGCAGGGAATCGACTCCTTTTATCGCTACAACGACCGGGGCGGCAAAGAATATTTCGATATGCTGAAAAAGGCCTATGTCGAGATGCCGGTCAAGGCCGGGGAAGTTCGCCTGGAGATTCTCAAAAAGGCCGGCAGGGTGGTGGAGAAGAACGCCAGCTGTTCGATCCTCGATCTCGGCGACGGCGTCTTCGGTTTCGAATTCCACTCGAAGATGAACGCCATCAGCGGCGATATCCTGGCGATGACCCACAAGGCGATCAAACGGGCGGAAGAGCAGGGGGTCGGCCTGGTCCTCGGCAACCAGGGCGTGAACTTTTCGGTCGGCGCCAACCTGATGATGATGGCGGTGGCCCTCGCCGAAGGTGCCTACGACGATATCGCCATGATGGTCAAGGCCTTCCAGAAGGCGACGATGGCGGTGAAATACGCGAAGGTGCCGGTGGTTGCCGCCCCCTTTGCCATGACCCTCGGCGGCGGTGCGGAATTCTGCCTCCACTCGGATGCGATTAACGCCTATGCCGAGACCTATATGGGGTTGGTTGAAATCGGCGTCGGTCTTCTGCCGGCCGGCGGCGGCACCAAGGAGATGAGTCTTCGCGCCATCGAGCTCGCTCAGAAATTCAATACCGACGTCCAGCCCTTCATCATCAAGAACTTCCAGCAGATCGCCATGGCCAAGGTGTCGATGGGCGCGGCCGAACTGTACGGCATGGACTATATGCGAAACGGCGACAGCATCAGCATGGATATGGACCGCCTGATTGGCGACGCCAAACAGAAGGTTCTCGCCCTCGCCGTCAACTACCGGCCGAAACGGCCGCTCGAAAATATCCCGGCGCCGGGCCGCGGCATCTCCTCCTCCATCAAGAGTCAGCTGTGGAACATGAAGATGGGTAATTTCATCAGCGAGTACGAAGCGGAGATGGGAACGATCATTGCCCAGGTCATGTGCGGCGGCGATGTCAACGCCGGCACCCTGATCAGCGAAGACTACCTGCTCCAGCTCGAGCGGGAAAACTTCCTGAAACTCTGCGGCAATAAAAAGACCGCCGAGCGTATCCAGCATATGCTGAAGACCGGCAAGCCGCTTCGGAACTAGCACCCCGCAAGGGGAGATAAAAATTACCCAAGAAGGGAGAATCGATATGAAAAAAGCATATATACTTGCCAGTTACCGAACCCCGGGCTGCCGGGCTACCAAGGGAAAATTCAAGGAGGTGCGGCCGGACGATCTGGCCGCCCTGGCGATCAGGGGGCTGGTCGAGCGCACCGGCATCGACCCGGCGACCGTCAATGATGTCTACCTCGGCTGCGCCTTCCCGGAGGCCGAACAGGGGATGAACGTCGGCCGGGTGGCGTCGATGAAGGCCGGTCTGCCGGTCGAAGTGCCGGGCCAGACCATCAACCGCTTCTGTTCCTCCGGCCTGCAGTCCATCGCGCTTGCCGCCGAGCGGGTCATGTGCGGCTTTGCCGACTGCATTGTCGCCGGCGGGGTCGAGTCGATGTCCTGCGTGCCGCTTGGCGGTCTCAAGTACAGCGCCAATCCGGGCCTGATGGTTGACTGGCCGGAGGCTTACTCATCGATGGGGGTTACCGCCGAGCTGGTGGCCGAGCGTTACGGCATCGACCGGCTGGCCATGGACACCTTTGCCGCGGCGAGTAACGCCAAGGCGGCGGCGGCGATAAAGGCTGGCCGCTTTGCCGACGAGATCATCCCGGTCGAGATCGAAAAAAATGCCATTGTGGGAGGCAAGGTCAAGCGGACCAAGGAACTGGTAACCGTCGACGACGGGGTACGCCCGGGCACGACCGTCGAGTCGCTGGCTAAGCTCCGCCCGGTCTTCAAGGTCAACGGCCCGGTCACCGCCGGCAACTCCAGCCAGATGACCGACGGCGCCGCCGTCGCCCTGGTCGTCTCGGAAGAGTATCTCGAGAAGATCCACCGCAGTCCGATGGCCCGCTTCCTCGCCTTTTCCGCCATAGGCTGCGCCCCGGAGGTGATGGGGATCGGCCCGATCACGGCAATTCCCGCCGCCTTGAAACTTGCGGGACTGAAGCAGGAGGATATCCAGCTGATCGAATTGAACGAGGCGTTCGCCGCCCAGGCCCTGGCGGTCATCAAGACCCTCGGTCTCAATCCGGAAATCATCAACGTCAACGGCGGCGCCATCGCCCTCGGCCATCCCCTCGGTTGCACCGGCGCCAAGTTGACGACTACCCTGCTCCATGAGATGGGTCGGAGAAAGCTGCGCTATGGAATGGTTTCGATGTGCATCGGCGGCGGGATGGGCGCAGCCGGAATATTTGAAAGATTATAAAAGATATTTTCTACCTGTGAGGTGATGATAATGGCTGAAAGGATATTGAAGGGCGGCGAATACTTGATTGCGGAAACTCCCTGTGCGGACGTTTTCACCCCTGAGGATTTTACCGACGAACAAAAGCAGATGGGCGAGACCGTCGAACAGTTCATCGCCGGCGAGATCGCCCCGAAGATCGACGAGATCGACAAACAGAACTTCGAGCTGGTGGTCGACGGCATGAAAAAATGCGGGGAACTGGGGCTGCTCATGATGGACACCCCGGAAGAGTACGGTGGGCTGGAACTGGACAAGGCCTCGTCGATGCTGGTCGGTGAGAAGATGGCCTATGGCGGCTCCTTCTCGGTCGCCTACTCCGCCCACTCCGGGATCGGCACTTTGCCCCTCATTTATTACGGCACCGCCGCCCAGAAGGAACAATACCTGGGGAAAATCATCTCCGGCGAGTGGTGCGCCGCCTACTGTCTGACCGAGCCCGGCTCGGGCAGCGACGCCCTCGGCGCCCAGGCCTCGGCGGTGCTGTCCGCCGACGGCAAGCATTACATCCTGAACGGCACCAAGCAGTTCATCACCAACGGCGGCTTTGCCCAGCTATTCACCACCTTCGCCAAGATCGACAAGGAACACTTCACCGCTTTCCTGGTGGAGAAGAGCTTCCCCGGTCTGATCGTCGGCCCCGAAGAGAAGAAACTCGGAATCAAAGGCTCCTCCACCACCCAGATCATCCTCGACAACTGCCAAGTGCCGGTCGAAAATCTCCTCGGCGAGAAGGGCAAAGGCCATAAGATCGCCTTCAACGTCCTCAATATCGGCAGGTTCAAGCTCGGGGCCGGGGTCTGCGGGGCCTCGAAAATGGCCCTGGTTGCCGGCATTAAATATGCCAACGAGCGCAAGCAGTTCAATACCCAGATCAGCAGATTCGGCGCCATCGCCGAAAAAATCGCCGATCTCACCGCCAATATCTATGCCTCCGAGTCCCTGGTCTACCGCCTGGCCGGCCTTCTCGACGACAAACTGGCGACCATCGACAAAGGCGTCGACAACTACTACGACGAGTATCTGAAGGGCATCGAGGAATACGCCTCCGAATGCGGGATCTCCAAGGTCTTCTGCAGCGAGGTGTTGGCCCGGACCGTCGATGAGGTCCTGCAGATCCATGGCGGCTACGGCTTCGTCTCCGACTACCCGGCCGAGCGTTTCTACCGCGACGAGCGGATCAACCGGATCTTCGAGGGCACCAACGAGATCAACCGGCTGCTCATCCCCGGCATGATCCTCCGCAAGGCGATGAAGGGCGAACTGCCGCTCCAGGCCGAGGCGATGAAGGCCTTCGAGTCGCTGATGACCCCGAGTTTCGAGGAACTGGACGAGTCGCTGCCCTTCGCCAAGGAAAAAGCCCTGATCAAGAACCTCAAGACCCTGTTTCTGATCCTCGCGGGCGTCGGCGTCCAGAAATTCATGGACAAGCTCGTAAGCGAGCAGGAGATCCTGATGGCCGCCGCCGATATCGCCATCCAGATCTTCGCCCTCGAGAGCGCGGTGCTGCGGGCTGAGAAGAACCTGGCCAAGGTCAGCGAGGCAAAACGCGAGCAGCTCCAGGCCGCGGTTAAAGTCTTTGCCTTCGAGGCCTCCGAGATCGCCGCCAGTTCGGCCCGCAAGGGCGCTTTCTTCATCGAGGAAGGCGACACCCTGGCGATGATCCTCTCCGGCATCCGGCGGTTCGGCAAATATGACGCCACCGGCCTGCTCGCCGCCAAGCGCACCCTCGCCCGGGCGGCCTGCGAAGGGGAGAGGTATATATTCTAATTTTTTCATCCCTGTCGGTGGCCGCTAGCTATGGCGGCCACCGGCGTCCTGCACTGCTTGTCCGGAGTTGACTTCCTCACCGCCATGACCGGCTTGACCCAGCATACCATCAATACCCCCTATATGGTTGGTCCGGTGCACTGCTACAGCGGCAGGCTGGCGGACGAACTGGTGCTTTTTGATACCGGGCCGCCGACCCCGGAGGGGGAGCGCTATCTGCGGACCCAGGTCGATCTCAAAAATCTCCGCCATGTCTTTGTCACCCACTGCCATATCGACCATTACGGCCAGAGTGCCTGGCTCGAAAAAAACAGCGACGCGACCATTTATCTGCCCTATCGCGACTGCCTGAAAATCGCCCAGCATGACCAGCGGCTGGTGGGGATGTACCAGCTGCTCTCCAACCTCGGCTTTGACCGCCAGTGGCTGGATGGCCTGCAGCGGATCTTTGACAGCGGCGCCCTTTTTCCGCCCTTGCCGAAAAAAATTCGGGTGGCGGAAACGGATATCCCTGATCGGCTGGGGGTTCGGGCGCTCAATTGTCCCGGCCATTCCCAGAGCGACCTGGTCTATGTCGGCGACAACTGGGCGGTGACCGGCGATACCATGTTGCGGGGCGTTTTTCAATCGCCGCTTCTCGACGTCGACCTTACGACCGGCGAGCGGTTCAACAACTATTCGGCCTACTGCGCCACCCTCATCAAGCTCGGTGGGCTACGGGGCCGCCAGATCCTGCCCGGCCACCGGCGGACCGTCGGCAGCATCGAGGAAGCCCTGCTGTTCTACGTTTCGAAACTGCTCCTTAGGGTTGAACAGCTCCGCCCCCACCAGGACGAGAAGAACGTGGTGGTCCTGATCGACAAACTGCTGGAAGGGCGGATGCAGGATGTTTTTCATCTGTATCTCAAGGCCTCGGAAGTGGTATTTATGAAGGATCTGCTCCGGGAGCCGGAGCTGCTCCGCGCCGCACTTGAAAAAATTGCTCTCTTTGACCAGGTAAAAGATTTGTATTCCGCCGCCACCGGGGGCTGAAGGAGAACCTATGTTCGATCCGCTGTTTCAAAAAATTGCCATCGGGCCGGTCGCCCTGAAGAACCGGCTGTTCATGCCGGCAATGCACCTCAATATGTGCCGAAATTTCAAGGTTACCACCCAGCTCCTCGAGTTTTACCGGGAGCGGGCGAAGGGCGGGGTCGGCCTGATCAGCGTCGGCTACGCCACCGTCGACGAGTTGTCCGGCGGCCCGGCCAACATCGGCGCCCATCTCGACGCGCATCTGCCGGGTCTGGCCGCTTTAGCCCAGGTCATTCACGACGGCGGGGCGAAAGCCGCCGTCCAGCTCAATCACGCCGGCCGCTACAACTCCTCTTCGTTTCTCGGCGGCAAAAAGCCGGTAGCCCCGTCGCCGGTGCCCTGCCGGATGACCAGGGAAACCCCGCGGGAACTGACCGCCGACCAGATCGCCGCCACCATCGAGCGCTTCGGTGCGGCCGCCCGGCGGGTCGGCGATGCCGGTTTTGACATGGTCGAGGTCCTCGCCGGCACCGGCTATCTGATCAGTGAATTCCTGTCGCCTTTGACCAATAAACGTGAGGATGAATACGGCGGCAGCCTGGCCAACCGAATGCGCTTTGGCGTCGCTGTCATCGGCGAGATCAAACGCCGGGTCGGCGACGATTTTCCGATCCTGGTACGGCTGAACGGCAACGACTTCATGGCGGGCGGCATCGGCCAGGCCGACCTGCTCGAGTTTGCCGTGCGCCTCGAGGCGGCGGGGGTCCAGGCCCTGTGCGTCAATGTTGGCTGGCACGAAGCGCAGGTGCCGCAGATCGTCACCAAAGTCCCGCGCGGGGCCTTCGCCTATCTCGCCCGGGCCATCAAGGAACGGGTGGCCCTGCCGGTGATCGCCAGCCACCGCATCAACGACCCGGGCATCGCCCGGTCGCTGATTGCCGACCAGCTCTGCGACATGGTCGCCATCGGCAGGCCACTCATTGCCGATCCGTGGTTCCCGGAAAAGGCGCGAACCGGCCGGGAAAAGGAGATCGTCCACTGCGTCGCCTGCGGTCAGGGCTGCCTTGACCATCTCTTTAAGATGAAGCCGGTCGAATGCCTGTGCAATCCCTGGGCCGGCCATGAGCATGAAGCGACGCCGGCAGGTACCAAAGAGCCGCGGCAGGTGATGGTCGTCGGCGGCGGGGTCGCCGGGATGTCGGCGGCCATCGCCGCCGCCGATCTCGGCCACCGGGTGAGTCTCTTCGAACGCGGACCGCGTCTGGGCGGCCAGCTCCATCTGGCCGGCGCCCCCCCGGGCCGAGGCGAGTTGCTGGTCTTTGCCGACGATCTGGCCCGGCAGGTGGCGCTGCGGGATATCCGGGTGATGCTCGGCAGAATGGTCGACGGCACGACCCTCGAAGCGGAGAGGCCTGATTCCCTGATTCTTGCGACCGGCGGGGCGCCACTTACGCCGGCCATACCCGGGGTTGACCGGGGCCAGGTGATCCAGGCCTGGGACGTCCTGGCCGGGACCGTCGAAACCGGGCGGCGGGTGGTGATCATCGGCGGCGGGGCGGTGGGTATCGAGACTGCCCTGCTCCTTGCCGAAAAAGGGACGCTGTCCGGCGAGGAGCTCAAATTTCTCCTGGTCAATGGCGCCGTTGCCCCGGACCAGCTGTACCGGCTGGCAACCGCAGGGACCAAAGAGGTGGTGGTGGTTGAAATGGCCGAAAGCCTCGGCGCCAATTTCGGCAAATCGACGCGGTGGGGGATGCTACAGGATGTCGAACGCTACGGGATCCGGACCCTCCTGCCGGCGAGGGTCCTGGAGATCACCGACCGCGGGGTGCGCGTCGAACATGGCGGCCTGGTCCAGGAACTGCCGGCGGACAGCGTCGTGCTGGCGGTCGGTACCCGGTCGGCCAATCCCCTGCAGGAGACAGCGGAGGCGCTTGGCTGCAGGTGCCAGGTGGTCGGCGACGCCCTGACGCCGGCGACGGTGTTCGAGGCCAATCACCAGGGCTATAAGGCCGGACGCAGCCTCGCCTGACCGGCAGGCGCGGCCCCGCGCCGTTATTTTACCCGCACAGCAAAGGAGGATATCAGGTGCAGCTATTCAACCCGAAACACTACGAGCGATTTCATGCCGATCCCCGGTCACGGGAGCTGGTCGAGAAAACCATCGCCTTTTTTGAGCATAAAGGTTTGAAAAAGATCAAAGCCGACGACCAGGCGATGGTCTGGTACCAGGACTTTCTCGATTTTATCAAAAAAGAGCGGATCTTCGCTGACCTCCTCACCCCGGCGCCCTACAGCCGGACCGGCGGCCGCTGGGATATGTGGCGGATCAGCGAGTTCAACGAAGTCCTCGGCTTCTACGGGCTCTGCTACTGGTATGCCTGGCAGGTCACCATCCTCGGCCTCGGCCCGATCTGGATGGGTAGCAACGAGGCGGTGAAAAGGCGAGCGGCGCAGCTCCTCGAGGCGGGCGGCATCTTCGCCTTCGGCCTGTCGGAGAGAGCGCACGGCGCCGACCTCTATGCCAGCGAGATGCTGCTCACCCCCCAGACGGACGGCGGCTACCTGGCCAGGGGTTCGAAATACTATATCGGCAACGGCAACCGCGCCGCCCTCGTTTCCACCTTCGCCAGGATTAAAGGCAGCGGCGAGTACGTCTTTTTCGTCGTCGATCCGAGCCACGAACGGTATGAGTGCGTCAAGAAGATCGATACCTCCGGGGTGCGCCAGGCCTATGTTGCCGAATTTGCCCTGCACGACTACCCGATCACCGAGGCCGACATTGTCTCGCGCGGCGATTTGGCCTGGAACTCCTCACTGAACACCATCAATGTCGGCAAGTTCGAGCTGGGCTGCGCCTCGATCGGCATCGCCACCCACTGTTTCTACGAGGCGCTGAACCACGCCGCCGGCCGCAGTCTCTACGGCCGCTACGTCACCGATTTTCCCCATGTGAAAAAGCTCTTCACCGAGAGTTACGTCCGGTTGCTCGCCATGAAACTCTTCGCCTTCCGGGCCGCCGACTATATGCGGGCGGCCGCCGATGACGACCGCCGCTACCTGCTCTTTAACCCGATAGTCAAGATGAAGGTGACCGGCCAGGGCGAAAAGGTGGTGAGGCTGCTGCACGAGGTCATCGCCGCCAAGGGTTACGAGCAGGATACCTACTTCGAGATGGCCCTGCGCGACATCGGCATGCTGCCGAAACTGGAAGGCACCGAGCATGTCAACATGGCGTTGATCATCAAATTCGTCCGCAACTTCCTGTTCCAGCCGGTCGATTACCCGCCGGTCCCGCAGAGGTGTGAGGCGGGCGACGATCGCTATCTCTTTACCCAGAAGACCGGCGGCCTGGCCGGGGTGCGCTTCCCTGATTATCGGCTGGCCTATGAGGGTATCGATTCTCCCAATGTCCTGGTGTTCGGCGAGCAGGCCGAGCTGTTCCGGACCCTCTTGGTCACCGCCCCGCCCAGTCCGGCGCAGGCAAAAAACATCGACTATATGCTGGCCGCGGGCGAACTCTTCACCCTCATCGTCTATGCCCAGCTGATTCTCGAGAATGCCAAAATCTCCGGGACAGACCGGGATGTGGTGGAGCAGATCTTCGCTTTTATGGTAAAAGACTATTCGGCCTTTGCCCTGCAGATGGTCCTCGGCCAGGACAATTCCCCCGAACAGGAAGAAATTTTCAACCAAATGATCAAAAAACCGGTTAATGATAGAGAAGGCTTTCAGCGCGTCTGGGCGACGGTATACGGCTTGAAAGATCAGTACGTCATGAACGAATAGGAGCGGGAATGGGGCACCATCTGGATGGCAAAAGCAGCATCGTACCACTAATCGACCGGTTGAACAAATATCCCATCGGGCTGCCCGACAGCGAAACGCTGCGGCGGATCCTGGCGATCATCTTCACCGAGGACGAGGCCTTTATCGCTTCGCGCTTCCCCCTGACCGAGGCGACCCTGGCCGAGCTGGGCCGGGCGACCGGCTGGGATTCCGCCAGACTTCAGGGCAAATTGACCGAGATGGCTGATAAAGGGCTGGTCATGGACACCACCTACGGCGGCAAGACCTTCTACCTGCTGATGCCGGGGCTGATCGGCTTTTTCGAGTTCACCTTCATGAAGCAGCGCCAGGACCTGCCGGTCGCCGAACTGGCCCAGCTCATGCATGAGTATATGTACGGCGATCCGGACAAGAAGATGGCCCGGGAATTCTTCGGCGGCAAGACCCCGCTGACCCGCTCTCTGCCCTACGAGGAGCATATCCCGGTGAGTTCCCAGGTCGCCACCTACGAGAGCGCCCGGGAGATCGTCAAAAACGCCGGCTACGGCGCCATCGGCATGTGCTACTGCCGCCACAAGAAGGTGCATCTCCAGGAAAGCTGCAAGAAAAAGGCGCCGACCCGGGAGATCTGCATCTCCCTGGGCACCGCGGCCAAGTTCATGGTCCGCCGCGGCTTTGCCGAGCATCGCAGCACCGAGCAGCTCCTGGCGATCCTCGACCAGGCGAGGGAGTTGCGGCTGACCCATATCACCGACAATATCCGCTACAAGCCCTCCTTTATCTGCAACTGCTGTTCCTGCTGCTGCGAGCTGCTGGGCGGGGTGCAGCAGGGCTTCCCGAACGGCGTGGCCAAGACCAGCTATACCCTGCACATCGACGATGAAACCTGCCTCGGCTGCGGCCTCTGCCAGAAGGCCTGCAACGTCGCGGCCCTGACCGCGGTTGCCGACGACAACGGCAAACGCAAGAAACGGATGACAGTGCAGGCCGACCACTGCCTCGGCTGCGGCGCCTGTATCGGCGCCTGCCCGACCTCGTCGCTGACCCTGGTTCCGGCCAGCCGGCCGGCGACTCCCGACAAGAGAAAAGATCTCCTGCAGCAGATCCTGAAGGAAAAGAAACGGTTGACGCCCTATATCCTGGACGGCATCAAGAAAAAAATCCGCAAGACTCTGAGAATGGGGTAGGTATACCTTGTTTATGCCAGGCCATTATTCTTTAAAATCTCAATCAACCTTGTCTCATCGATAGTATCAAGATCTGTTTTGGAATAAATATACAGGAGATATATCGTGGTCTCCTTTCTATAAAAATAGATAATTCTAAAGCCACCGCTTTTGCCGGTAGGTATCGAAGAATTTTGCAGTCTGGCTTTAAAGCAGTTTTTGCCAAGTTCAACCGCTTTAATCTCTCCCCTTGCCAATTCCCGCTCAAGCGTTTCCAGATCTTTCAGGATAAATCTGAATCTTTTAATGAGATTCTTGACGGCCTTGGCAAACTCAGGAGTTATGACCAGTTTCAAGTTCATCGATAAGGTCTCTGAGTGTTGTTTCCGGAATATCCCCGTCCATAATAGATTTCAGCTCCTTGCATGATATGTCAAAGCTTTCGTAGAGCATTTTTGCTTTTTGGTCGGCAAGATACGACGTGAGCGCTTCAATGACGATATCTGTCCTGTTGAGTGAAAATTGTTTCGTCAATTCATCGATCTCATCAATCATAAATTTCGGAAGCCTGAGGCCAACCTGCTGCTTTTTCAATTGTGATAGATTATGCATCGTCCACCTCCGTGTCCTGTTGCCAAATAGTATATAATATTGATATACGTATGTCAAACATAGCGATAGTCTCCCGGAAACAAGGGGAAACAAGGGGACACCTTACCCGTGCGGCCGGGCAAGGTCGTGTAGTCCAGCGGGTGGGAAGCCCGTCCCGGAAGGTTGGCCAGCCACCGGGTAGCGAGTCCTTGGAGACTGTGTGGTAACACCCAGTTTTAAGCGTAGGACAGCGAGCAGATAGGCCGTAAGCCGTAAGGTTGAAGGGATTGAGCCTCGTAATTGTCGCGATGGGAAGGACGACACTCTATGTACAGTGGAAGTCAACACAGGAATCGCCGTTACAGGCAAGGTGATGCCTGCTTCCCCGGGGTCTGAGACCATGGCATGTCTGAGATTATGACTACACGGGAACC
Source organism: Desulfobulbales bacterium (assembly GCA_038224105.1). GTDB lineage: Bacteria > Desulfobacterota > Desulfobulbia > Desulfobulbales > Desulfocapsaceae > Desulforhopalus_A. The sequence goes on from JBBRGP010000027.1 coordinate 14,898, forward strand.
CGGGAGGCCCTGTGCCTCTCTCGGAACAAAGAGAGTATGCCGGACAACTGAAGAGGGAGGAAGGCAAATGCGGCACAGGGAGTCGGATAGCCTCGTAGTACCGATGAAGGCGGGTAATGCTGCTGGAGGAAAGGAGGCTACACATGGGAGCGCGGAGTGAGGAAACATCGGCCGTTCACAGCAGCGGAGAACCGGTGGCAACGAAACTGCTTCGTATAGCGGAGAAGGTCAGGAAGTTTGGCTTTGTCTGCAAATGACCATGTGGGGAGCCGTGTGCGTAAATAGCGCAAGCACGGTTCTGAGAGGGGCCGGCGACAACGGTGAGCAAAGCAAAACAGACGGTCACGCAGTAGCCGCGTGCGGCGAGGCGTCAT
>JBBRGP010000028.1:0-15037 GCA_038224105.1 Desulfobulbales bacterium
CGCCCATCAGCTCAACAATCCTCTCAACAATATCTCAACCTCCTGCCAGATCGCCATCGCCGAACTGGCCGACGCCGACCCCGAATTCCTCCTGCGCATGCTGAAAAACATCGACCAGGAAACCCTCAGAGCCCGGGACGTCGTCAAGGGACTTCTCGAATTCTCGAGGGTACAGAAATTCGCCCTGCGGCTCGCCCACCTGTCGGATGTGGTGAAACGCTCGATACGGCTGGTCCACAGCCAGGTTCCGGCGGATATCGAAACGGTGGTGCGGGTGCCGGAGGATCTGATGATCCCCATGGATCCCCAGCGGATGCAGGAGGTTTTCATCAATCTCATCATCAATGCCGCCCAGTCGATCAAGGGCAAAGGCGAAATCAGAATTACCGCCTGGCAGGATGACCAGGACGAAGTGCTCATCGAGGTCCACGATTCCGGGCCCGGTATTCCGATCGAGCTCCAGGGGCGTCTGTTCGATCCCTTCTACACCACCAAAGAGGAGGGACAGGGGACCGGTCTCGGTCTCTCGGTGGTGTACGGTATTATTCAACAGCATCATGGCAATATTACGGTGGAGAGCATCCCGGACAAGGGGGCGTCGTTTTTGATCCACCTGCCGCTGCACCCCAAAGAGTGAGCCCAGCCGGTGACCGCATGAACCAGCGAAAAATTCTCATCGTCGACGACGAACCGATCGCCCGTGACAACCTCGACCACATCCTGAAAAAAGATGGATATCAGACCCTGCTCGCCGAAAATGGCCAGCAGGCCATCGATATTCTGAAGCTGGAGGATGTCGATCTGGTGCTGACCGATTTGCGGATGAAAGGGCGGGACGGTATGGCGGTGCTGACCGAAACCAAAAAACTCCGGCCCGCCACCGAAGTTGTGGTCATAACCGGCTATGCCAGTGTCGATACGGCGGTCGCGGCGATGCGCGGGGGGGCCTATCATTACATTGCCAAACCTTTCAAGATTGACGAGCTGCGACTCATCGTCGAAAAGGCCCTGGAAAAAACCTTGCTGCGTCAGGAGGTTCACAGCCTGAGGGAAAAGATCTATGACCGGCCGGGTGCTACCCGCATTGTCGGGCAAAGCCCCAAGATGCAGACCCTGCGCGAGACGATCACCCAAGTTGCCCAGCTCGACTGCAACGTCCTCATCCAGGGGGAGACCGGGACCGGCAAGGAGCTGGTCGCCAGAACCATCCATGAACTGAGTCCGCGGGCCGATAAGCGCTTCATGGCCTTCAACTGCGGGGCTTTTACCGAAGACCTGGTCACCAACGAGCTCTTTGGCCACGAACGGGGGGCCTTTACCGGCGCCGACAAGGTCAAAAAGGGGCTCCTTGAGTGGGTCGAGGGCGGTACCGTGTTTTTTGATGAGGTGGGAGAACTTCCCCTGTCGATGCAGGTGAAACTGCTGCGAGTGTTGCAGGAGCGGACCCTCATCCGAGTCGGCGGATCGGAAGAAATACCAATTGACATCAGGGTATTGGCGGCGACAAACAAGGATTTGAAGCGAGAAGTCGAAGAGGGTGCCTTCCGGACCGATCTCTTCTATCGCCTCGATGTGCTGTCCATCAACGTGCCGTCCCTGGTCGAGCGGAAGGAGGATATCCCCCTGCTTGCCAACCATTTCCTGGCAAAACATACCCGTCCTGGCGGGATCGCCCCACAGTTATCCGCCGAGGCGGCACAACGGCTGATGGTATATCAATATCCTGGTAATATCAGAGAGCTGGAGAATATCGTCCAGCGCATCCTCCTCCACTGTGACGGCGAGATCGTCGAGCCCCAGCACCTCCTGGCCGATCTCCGCGATGCCACTGCCGTCGCGGTCCGCGGCAATCGGCAGGACTGGCCGTCTCTCAGCGAGCACGAAAGGCAGTATATCGTCGAGGTCCTTGATGAGGTCGAAGGCAATAAGTCCCTGGCGGCCCGAATCCTCGGGATCGACCGGGTTTCGCTGTGGCGCAAGATCAAGCGGTACGGCCTGGAAAACCCGGACACCTGAACCGTGGCGTATCCCGCGGTTCCATGGGGGCACAGGATAATCGGCCCGGTTCTTATGGCTGCAGCAGATATTCTTTGGCCTCCAGCACCTGATCGACAACCTCGGCGGCGTTGGCCACCAGCAGCAATTCCAGACCTTCCGTCACATCCGTGCTCAGCGCCTCCACCTCCTCCCTGTTTGCCTGCGGCAACAGGACCCGCCGTACCCCCGCACGCCTGGCGGCAAGTAATTTTTCTCTGATCCCGCTGATCGGGAGAACCCGGCCGCTGAGGGTCATCTCGCCGGTCAGGGCAACATCCCGGTTGGCCGGCCGCCTGGTCAACAGAGAGAGCAGTGCCGCAAAGATGGTAATTCCCGCCGAGGGACCATCCTTGGGAATCGCCCCTGAGGGAAAATGAATATGGATATCGGTATCTTTGAAAAAATTGTCGACGATATTGAACTCCCTGGTCCGGCTGCGGATGAAACTGAGGACCGCCTGGGCCGATTCCTGCAACACCTCCCCGAGTGAACCGGTGAGGATGAGGGTTCCCGAGCCGGGCATCATCGCCGTCTCGACACTGATGATTTCTCCCCCCGTCTCGGCCCAGACCAACCCCGTGGTAATACCCACCTGGGCTTTGGCTTCAGCCGCTTCCCGGAAAAATTTACGGGGCCCGAGAAGACGGGTGATGGTGTCGGGATCGATTTCCGCCACCTGCTCCCGGCCATCCGGGTTCAGGCACAGCAGGGCAATCTTCCGGCAGATATCGGCGAGTTCCCGCTCGAGATTGCGCAAGCCCGATTCGCGCGTGTAATCCGAGATAACCCGGGCGACGGCCTGCGGGGTAAACTTGATCGCCGATTTCAAGAGCCCTGCCGACTTCAGTTGCCGGGGCAGGATGAACTGTTCGGCGATCTGCAGCTTCTCTTTCTCAGTATATCCCGTAAATTCAATGCGCTCCATGCGGTCGAGCAACGGTCCGGGCAGTTTTGAAAGATCATTGGCGGTGGCGATGAACATGATCCGGGAAAGATCGAAATGGACATCGAGATAGTAGTCGGTGAAACGGATATTCTGCTCCGGATCGAGCACTTCGAGAAGCACCGAGGCGGGGTCGCCGCGAAAATCCTGGCCGATCTTATCGATCTCATCGAGCATGAAAACCGGGTTATTCACCCCCACCCTCTTCAATTCGGTGATGATCCGGCCGGGCAGAGCGCCGACGTAGGTACGGCGATGACCACGCAGTTCCGCCTCATCCCGGAGACCGGCAAGCGAAATCCGCACAAACTGCCGCTGCAAGGCCTCGGCAATGGCCCGGCCCACCGAGGTCTTGCCGGTGCCCGGCGGCCCGGTAAAACAGAGGATCGGGCCTTTGCCCATTTCGACAAAGAGTTTGTTCTCGAGCACCTCCCGCACGGTCTTGCGCAGTTCATCAAGGTTGACCGGTTTGCCGAGATAGTGGGCTGCCCCTTTCTTCAAGGCATCAACGGCGGAGGTGACGGTGGCGAACCCGGTCACCATGACCACGGGAATCTCCGGCGACACCCGTTTAATCTGCTGGAGGAGTTCAATCCCGTCCATCCGCTCCATCTTCAGATCGGTGATTACCAGATCGATTTCCTCCCTGGCCAGAACCGCCAGGGCCTCGAGTCCGTTGTTGGCGCTGTGGCAGTCATACCCGTCCTTACTGAGGATATGGGCCATGTTGGTCCGGGCTATCTCTTCGTCATCGACGATGAGAATACTCTGCTGGGCCTTGCTGCACAGGGTCTTGGCCGCCAGGAATTCGAGAATCCGCTGTTTGACCTGGGCCAGGCCGCAATGCCGGGCATCGAGGAGAGCTTGTGCCCTGGGCAGATCGATCTTGCATTGCGACGACACGTTCCAGGGCAGAGAGAGCACCAGGTCGATATAGTTCAGACCAACCGAATATTCAGCAACCGCCGGATCGGTGTTTTCTAGTTTTTCAAGTTCCTTGAGGATTGGGCCGAAGACATGCGGGGGCAGAGCCGCGGCCTCGATCTGGGTACGAAGTTTTGCCAGGGGGGAAACGGCTTCCGACCGGCCCTCCGGTGGGTCCTCAGCCTGTGTGATTTTCTTTTTGAAAAACATCACTCTCGTCCTTTGCAGTTATGTTGTTTTATCTAAGCCCACCTCAGTTCCACCGCCGCTGAGACCATCGGGACCGGCGACCACCTGTTGCAACATGCACCGTCAAGTTGCGTTTTGCAACATATAATCACCCTTCTTTTCGTTTTTCTCGTCTTTATGTTGCTTTATGCAACACCAGCCTCGCCCCAACCGGTCGAACATTAAATTTATTGTTACATATCAAAACGTTACAAGATATAACTCGGCTGGCATAGTTTTTGGATAATCAGGTCAACCAGCAACCAAAGGTATGCGAGAAACTTATGGAACAGGAAAACACAAAACTTAGCGCAGAGCAATCACCAACTGAAAACATCCTGGCCGGCCAGAGTTCCCCTGTATCGGCAATGGCCAAGACCTCGTCCATCCTGGTGATCACCCGGAACGGCCATATGACGGAGCCGGTGATGGAGTATGCCGTCAATGTCGCCGATCGCTTGAAATACCAGATTATTGCCGCCCATATCAACACCCTGCCTTTCTACCATGACGGCGGCAGGCGGAGCCGGCTCTTTGCCACGGCCATGCAGGAAAGCGCTTTGGCGTTCCGAGAAAAGGCTGAAGCCAGGGGCGTTCAGGTCAAACATCTCGGCGATGCCGGCAAAATAGGCAACGTCGTCAAACGGTTATGCTATTCGCAAAAACATATCGAGTTCGTGGTCATTGATCAGGGAATCCGCAAGGAAGAGGTGGTCTCGCAATCACCCGTTCCCGTTTTCAATGTTATCTACACCGAGAAAAAGGCGGGTCTGCAGAATAAGCCCATTTACTACAATCCAGCAAGAAAAGGAGCATCAGCTATGTCCACCACCAGCAGAAAGCGGCATGTAAAGAACTGTTTCACCTTTGGCGCACTCACCGCCTGCGTGTATGCGGCAATCTTCACCAACCAGGAACTGGTCATGACCTATTTCACCAAAGGCGGCATCTATGCTCTGCTTCCGGTTGCCGTGGTCTTCGCCGTGTCCTATGCCCATGGAAATTTTACCAGTTCCTTCTGGTCGGCCCTGGGTATTGAAGGATCCAAATCGACATCAACCAGGCCGGTCGACAGCCGTAAGGACGCCACCCACAGGCCGGAGGTACAAAAAGACCTCAGACCGCGGGTCCAGGTCAACGTTTGATACTCTCACTCATTCAACTTTACGGAGAAGACAATGCACGGACCAGTTACGGAAATTCTTCAATTTATCGACCTTACCACATACAACATCGTTTTTTTATTCATTGTCGGCTTTATCGGTGGACTGGTGAGCGGTTTCATCGGTTCCGGCGGAGCCTTTGTCCTCACCCCCGGGATGATGAGCCTGGGCGTGCCCGGTACCGTCGCCGTGGCCAGCAATATGTGCCACAAATTCCCCAAGGCCCTGGTCGGTGCCATCAAGCGTTATAAATACGGCCAGGTGGATATTAAACTCGGGCTGATCATGGGTGTTTTTGCCGAGATCGGGGTGCAGGTCGGCATCATGGTGCAGCAGTATATTCTGAAAATGTACGGCCCGGCGGGGTCCAATCTCTACGTCAGTTTTATCTTCGTCCTGGTTCTCGTCATAGTCGGTGGATACGTCATGCGTGACGCGATCACCATGAAAAATTCGGTTGGAAAGACACAAGCCAGCCCGGCTCTCGCCAAACGCCTGCAAAAAATCGAACTCTGGCCGATGTTCACCTTCAAGACCGCCAATCTGAGGATCAGCATGTGGTTTCTGGTGCCGGTCGCTTTGGCTACCGGCATGCTGGCGGCCACCATCGCGGTGGGCGGCTTCATCGGGGTACCGGGCCTTATGTATATCATCGGTGCGACGAGCATTGTCGCCTCGGCCTCGGAACTGGTTATCGCCTTCGTCATGGGTCTTGGCGGCACACTGATCTGGGCCTACTACGGTACGGTCGACATCCGCCTGGTCATGATCATCCTGGCCGGTTCCCTGTTCGGCGTACAACTGGGGGCCATCGGCACCACCTACGTCAAGGATTATATGATCAAATACGTCATGGCGACGATCATGCTGATCGTCGCGGTCAGCCGCTTCTTTGCCATCCCCAAATATTTGAACGAGCTGCATGTCACTGCACTTGGCGATTCCAGTGTGGCACTGATGACCCAGATCAGCTTCTACATCATGTGCTTTGCCCTTTTGACCGGGGCCACCATCATCCTGGTCAACCTGTTCAAGGCCCGGAGCCTCGAAAGAACACTGCCGGCACCATCGCGAGGATAACTATGTCAGAGACCGTCAAAACCATTCTGGTCGCGATCGATCCGAGTTCGGCAAGCAAGGCGGCCTTTCGCCAGGCCCTGCGCGTGTCGGCCTCAATGCGGGCAAAATTGATTGCAATTTCGGTAACTCCCCGCTACGAAGGCAATATGAACCGGTGGAAGATTAACGATGCCGACCAACAGATGGGGATGCCATTCAAACAGAGTCTGGAGGAGGCTGCCGGACTCGCCGCCTCCCTCGGACAATCGGTGCGGATCGTCCACAGGGTGGGCGATCCCGTCGAAGAGATCGTCGCGGTTGCCGAGGAGGTAGGAGCAGGGCTGCTGGTCATCGGCTATCCCGCCCGTAGCTGTGTCGAGCGGGTCTTTCTCGGGCTGACCGCCGCCAAGGTCATCGGCCTCTCGCCCTGCGATGTTCTGATGATTCCGGAATCCGGAGAGATCGGTTTTTCCCGAATCCTGGTGGGAATCGATGGTTCAGGATACAGCATGGAAGCCGGCCAGCGGGCCCTCGATCTTGCCCTCAGTTACGGCGGCAAGGTGCATGGAATCACTGTCCTCGATGTTCCGATCGAACGCGGTCTCAGATACGGAGTGCTTGGCGAGGCGCGCCATAAAAATTTCACCGCCCTGCAGCTCCTGGCCGGCCAGGGTGAAAAACTGGGGGTCCCGGTCATCACCGAACTCCAGGAAGGGTCCCCGTACGCAAATATCGTCAGCTACAGCGAGGAACACAATATCGATCTCATCGTTCTTGGCTCATACGGCGGCACCGCTCTTACCCGTTTGCTCATGGGCAGCGTGGTCGAGCGGGTGGCGGCGCTGTCACGGCGGCCGATCCTGGTCGTAAAGAAGCTGAACGGTCATGGCGTTCGCGACCAAATCTAAATTGTTTAGTAGTGAGGGATTCCCAATGCCTGCCAGGGAGGACAACACCGCGGCGGCTGAGAGTATTAAGGTAGCAAAAGATATTGGGGGAAACAACACCCGGTTCTCTCTCCCAATACTCTTCCAACAAGGAGGTAGGTCATGGAAACGAATCTCTATTTTTCGGTATTGGTGTTGACTACATGCGCACTGCATCTTGGCTGGACCGCTTCAGCATGGCTCAATGTCCGGTGGAACAAAAACGTCTCGTCCCCCAAGCAACCGGCCGCCCGTCCTGCCAACAGCGATGTTCTCCAGGCTCGCGAACCGGCGCCGCAACGAAGTGACTGGTATGCCTTTTTTCACTGCGCCGATTTGGTGGGGAAAGATCCGGTCATCAACAAGACCTCCGCCGTCAATCACAATAAGGCAGTCTCGAATCAGAAAAGAGGACCAGTCCGAAGAACCAACGCCTACTCAAGATAACGGAAGGTCATAGCCAAAAGGAACTCTCGGCAATGAACACATCTGCACCTGCTCCGGCGCCTTCGACATCCTCTCCCTTAAGAGTCAAAGGCAGACTGATGCTCCAGGAGGAATTTACCGAACGTCTCCAAACGTTTTGCACTTGGCTTGGCTTTAGCAAGGTAAAAATATGGCATTCAGACACTGTAGCGGAACACACTCGCAGCGGTCCGATTTTTACGCCAACCCCTTCCGCCGGGGATGCCGTAATCCTCTTGTCGTGTCGGATCGATTATAATCCGGATTGGGGACACTGCGGTCTGCCGCACCTGCGTGTTCGAGAAAATAACGGCGACCGGAGCAAACACTGCCCACCTGCCTTTATTGCCCCGTTTTTGCGGCAATATCGCTTTGCCCAGGAACAGATCTTCCTTACCGAAACTGAGCAGGGCAACCATCTCATCACCCTGCCGGAGTGCCACCTGAAAAAGGATGGCGAAGAGTGCGGGAGCAGGCTGCTCATTGATCTCAGTAAGGTCGCCGAACCGGACGGCGACGGCGCCTTTGTTCCGGTGATGGTCTCCGGAATGATGTCTTCCTATGTTATCGCCACGAATGGTGGATCATATGAAGTATCGCCCCGTAGACCGCCACTCCGCCGATCCCTATGCCAAAGGCGATGACCCCCATGTTCTCGATACTCGAGAAGGCGAGCATCCTTTTATAATCGGGCTGTTTGATCATGAAGATCCCGGCGACGAGCATCGAGGTGAGACCGTAACCGATCAGCAGATTGCTGGAAAAAGTGCCGAGCCCGGCCAGGTACATCAGGGTATGGGCCTTATAGATGCCGAGAAAAGCACAGTTGAGCAAGGCTCCCGAGAGCAGCGCCGAGGCCGGGCTGGGGGCCTGGCTGTGGGCGCCGGGAAGCCAGGTGTGCACCGGCGCGAGGCCCATTTTGGTGCCGATGCCGATGACAATGAAGATAAACCCGGCCTTCAGCCAGACCGGATCGAGCTGGGCGGCGACCCGGTTGAGCGAGGAAAAGGTCAGGGGCACGTCGATCTCGGCGATGTCGATGGACAGGGTGATGAAAAAGCAGCCGAGCAGGGCCAGGGCAATGCCCACCGAACAGATAATGATATTACTTCCAGGTCGCCTCAAGCGTCTCCCGCGAGCGGTGGATAAAGATCAGCGGGGCGCTGACCAGGGTTGTGGCCTCAATGGCGGCGAAGTAATCGGCGGTCAGCATCGGCAAGCGCCCAAGCCCTGCCATGGCGGTCAGCTGCAGGTGGAACAGCGCGGCGATAAAGAGCATCCCCCGCCCGAGGTTGGCCGGGACCAAGAGGGCGATAATCCCGGTCACGATCGGCAGTATAAAGATAAGTTCCAGCATGAGCTCAGTCCTTTAGACGATTGAAGAGATCGGTGTCAATATCATCAAAGGCATGATTGATATTGTGGAGGATGATCCCCATGATCATGACCCCGACCAGAAGATCGAGCAGGACGCCGAATTCGACGACGTAGACGGTATGGGCATGCTTGGTGAGGGCGGTGCCGACCAGATAAATGCCGTTTTCCAGCATCAGGTAGCCGATGACCTGGGTAATCGCCTTCCTTCTGCTCATCATCAGAAAGAAGCCCGCCGACATGGTGGTGATCGCCGTCGTCAACAGCAGCCCGTGGCCGCTGGGCAGGGAGAGGTGCAGCAGGATGATGACCACGATTAGGTCATTGACATTGATCATTTAACAAACTCCATCGTCAGGATTGCGGCAAAAAAGACTGAAATCAGGGAGGTCAGGATAAACTTGGGCACCAGATTCATCTTGAACCGCGCCATCCCCGATTCCACCAGGCCGATCGCCACGTACACCAGGCCCACGCCGGCAAAAAACAGCGGGACATTGACCAGCCCCCAGGCACCATTGAGGGGGCAGACGATCAGGAAGATGAAGGCCGCGTAAAAGAACAGCTTGTAAAAGGAGCCGAGTTCGATGAGGGCCAGGTCCGGACCGCTGTGGTCGAGGATCATCACCTCGTCGATCATCGTCAGCTCCAGGTGGGTGTTCGGGTCATCGACCGGGACCCGGGAATTTTCGGTGAGCAGTACCATGAAGAGAGAGACGATGACCAGCAGGAGCAGGGCGAGCAGAGGAAGGGCAAGGCCGAGGTGCAGGCCGACCTCGGCGATATCCTCGACCCGGCTCTGGTACTCGGTCCGTCCTGGGAAAATCCGCTGCAGACGGACTTCGGTCTCCCGCACCAGCGCAAAAGGCCGGAAGAAACTGATCACACTCCGGACATAGGAGGTGCCGGTATACTGAATCCTGGCGGTCGGGCGGGTGAAGCCGCAGCCCCAGGTGGGACCGGTGGCGATGACCTTGTTGCGGTACAGGAGTTTTCTAACGAGGAGAACCGCCATAAAAATCAGGAGAAAGAGGCGGGAGCCGAGGGCCAGATTGGCCCCGATTCTTTCGATCATCGCCGGCTGGACTGGGCCGAGCCTGACCACGTCGGTGAGTCCGGCAAAGGCCAGGTGGATAAAGTTCTCGGGAAAAAGACCGATGGCAAGACACAGACCGGCGAGAATCACCAGCGGCGCGGTGAGCCAGCGGCTGGCCTCCTCGGCCCTGGCCGCCTGGGCGGTGCGGGGCTCGCCGAGGAAAACGATCCCCACCACTTTGGTAAAGCAGAAGGACGCCAGGCCGCCGATCGCCGCCAGCGAAATAATCGCCAGAATCGCCAGGAGCAGGGTGGCATGAGTATAATTCAAGGCCTGGAAGGCGGCAAAATAGACAAGAAACTCGCTGATAAAACCGTTAAAGGGCGGCAGCCCGGAGATCGACACCGAGCCGATCAAAAAGGTCCGGCCGGTAGCCGGCATCCTCTTCATCAGCCCCCCCAGCTGATCGACATGGCTGGTTCCGCTTTTTTTTATTACCGCCCCAGCCCCGAAAAACAGCAGCGATTTGAAGATCGAGTGGTTGAGGACATGGAGAAGAGCCCCGGCAAAGCCAAATCCGGCCATGATTACATTGCCGTAGGAGACGCCGATCATACCCAGGCCGGCACCCATAAGAATGATGCCGATATTCGACGCTGTGGTAGGCGAGCAGCCTCTTCAGGTTATGTTTGCCGAGGGCATACAGGACGCCGAGCACCCCGGAAATCATGCCGAAGACCAGTACCACCTGGCCGACGAGCAGGTCATTGGTGGCGAGCAGGCTATACATCGGGAGAATCCCGTAAATCCCCATTTTAATCATCACCCCCGACATGATCGCCGAGATATGGCTGGGGGCGGCGGGATGGGCGTGGGGCAGCCAGACATGGAGGGGAAAGACCCCGGCCTTGGAGGCAAAACCGAGAAATGCCAGGAAGAAGACAATGATTTTGGCCTCGGCCGGGATCGCCGCGAACCGGGCGAAGGCCAGGCTGCCGGTATGACTGAAGACCACCCCGAAGGAGGCGAAGATCAAAAGCGCCCCCGCCTGGGCAAAGAGAAAATAGAGATAGCCGGCCGTTCTCGTCGCCGCTTTTTCATAATCGTACATGACGAGAATATAGGAGGACAGCGACATGATCTCCCAGACCAGGACAAAGGCGAGGATGTTGGCGGCCACCGTCAATAGGGCTATGGCGGCGATGAGCAGATTGGTGCAGAAAAAGCTGACGGCGGTCCGCAGCGAATTTTCGGCCTCCGCGAAATAGGCAAAACTGTACACTGCCGCCAGCGGGCAGATTAAAAAAATCGGCAACAGAAAAAACCAGCTCAGCGAATCGCAGGAAAAGGCGAGGGCGAAGCCATGCATCCAGGACCACGACCAGGCCATCCCCCGGAGCCCCGCCGCAGTGGAAAAGAGAGCAAACAGGCCGGTCATGCAGCCAACCACGGTGGTGGTCAGATACACCCACCTGGTAAGCACCGGATGCCGGTGGGTCAGGAGGGGCATGGTCCCCCCCGCGACGATGATGGCCAGGGCAAGAAGAAAGATATTCATGCGTTTCAGGAGTTGGATTTCAGAAGAGGGTTCAGGACCTCGGCCGCGACGACGTATTTCATACTGCGCACTGTTTTTCCTGCTGCATCAACCTCACGAACAGGTCATCCTGACCGAGGGAACATTCCGCCCCGCCACCATCCTCGCCCGCGGCGCTGTATGCCTGCCATGGCACAAAATAATTTTTTAAACGGACGGTAAATTCCTCATAGGGAATCATCCGCCCTTTGATTCTCAGGGAGGGTTCGAGGGGTTGCGAACCATCGGTACTCCCCGTATCCCCCGCTTTGGACTTATTCCTCAAATGTGAGTCCATACCATTTCAATTCCTTTTCGGAAGATTCTGGAATCAAGGCGATCTCGCTGTTGTCAATGCGGCCATGCAGCTCCTGCATCCACATAAGAGCCTGATTTTTCGAAAAAAAGGCCCGACCTCGGTCAGCGAAGTGCCATTGAGCAAGCGTTTTTTCTTGAATTTCGAGACGTCCTGCTCATCCTGGAAAATTCCAATAATTATTTTCATCGTCGTTATCTGGTACCTGCCCTTTTGTTTTTTTTCGCCGGCTATCCGGTGATCCAGTACCGAGTGTTGCATGTATTATGCCATCGGAAAAATTCGAAATGAGGTGGTGTGAAAGAGGAGTTCGGCGGGGCCAACCACAGGGGGAAAAGCGGCGGAAAGACTCTGCCAGCCGGTACCTACGAAGGTGGGGTAGTAATCGCGGGACGGGTATTGGGGGAACGGGCGAGGCGCTCGGACAAGATGTTCAGTGGGAGATCCGGCCGTCGCTATTGGGGCCTTTTGCCCCAGGCAGGGCACTTCACCTCACCTGGGGGGTAACTTCTACCTAATTCGCATTTGCATTCAAGATGATATTTGTTTTTCGTAGGGTGCACTCCGTGCACCAACAAAACCAGGGATGGTGCACGGCGTGCACCCTCTCGAGCCTTGAAAGCTTATTGGAATTAGACGGTCGGCTTCTGCAGCTTGCGATACAGGGTTTTGCGGTCGATCCCCAGGATCTCCGAAGCCAGGGTCTGATTGCCTTTGGTGGTTTTCAGGATATAAGCGATGTAGCGCTGAATCATCTCCTCCAGGGAGATCAGTTCCGCCGGCTCGGCGGTTTCCCAGAAGAGGGTGCGGCCGGTGTGATCCTGAATCTTCTGGGGCAGATCCTCGGGGAGGGGACGATTTTTTCAAAGAGGGTCATGACAACGCCATGCTCCATGGCATTACGCAGTTTCCTGACGTTGCCGGGCCACTCATAGCCGAGCAGCCGCTTGACCGTCGAGTCGGCAAGCCCGGTGACCTTCTTGCCGAGTTTCTCGGCGACATCGCCGATGAATTTGCGGGCGAGGAGCAGGATATCCGTCCCGCGTTTGCGGAGCGGCGGGATATCCACCTTGATGACTTTGAGCCGGTAGTAGAGATCCTCGCGAAACCGTCCTTCGGTGACGGCGGTTTCGATATCGATATTGGTGGCGGCGAGGATGCGGGCATCGAACGCCTTCTCCTTATTGCCGCCGACCGGCCGGACGGTGCGCTCCTCCAGGGCCCGCAGCAGTTTCGGCTGGAGGTTGAGGGGAATATCGCCGATCTCGTCGAGAAACAGGGTGCCGCCGCTGGCCTCGAGCAGCAGCCCGGTCCGATCCTGCCAGGCGTTGGTAAAGGCCCCCTTGACATGGCCGAAGAGTTCGCTTTCAAGGAGATTCTCGGGAAGGGCGGAACAATTGATGGCGACAAAGGGTTTGTCTCGGCGGCGGCGGTACTCGTGCAGGGCCCGCGCCGTGATCTCCTTGCCCGAACCGCTTTCGCCGGTAATCAGGACCGAGGTCTCGGCGCCGGCAATCCGCTGAAGCCTGGCAAAAAATTTCCTCATGATCGGGCTCTCGCCGATCAGGCCGGCAAAAGAATAGCTACGTTCAATCTCCTTGCTGAGGATTTTGACCTGATGCTTGAGATTTTTGTGATCCACCGCCCGTTCGAGGGTCAGGGACAGGAGATCCATATCGAGGGGCTTGGTGATGAAATCATAGTCCCCGGCCCGGATCGCCTCGATGGCGGTGTCGAGCGAACCAAAGGCGGTCATCAGGATCACCGGGATTTCCGGCCATTGGCCGGCGACTTCACGGCACACCTGGATGCCGTTGATGTCGGGCAGGTTGATATCGGGCAGGATAACGTCGGGCAGGTCGCCGGCGATCGCCTCGCTCCCGGCCCGCCCGTTCAGCAGGGAATGGGTGGTAAAACCGCGCCGGGACAGGCCGAAGTCGAGCATCTCCCCCATATCCCGGTCATCCTCGATAATAAGGATGTGGCCTTTCATTTTACAGTTTACTCCAGTTTCAGGTACAGCGAAAATTGTGCCCCTTTGGGCCGCCGGTTCTCGACCTCGATCCAGCCGCCGTGTTCCGCGAGCAGTTCCTGAGCAATGGACAGCCCGAGGTCCGTTCCCAGACCGACACTCTTGGTGGTGAAAAACCGGGTAAATATTTCCTGAAGGTTCTCCTCGGGAATCCCTTTACCCTCGTCGCGGATCTCGATGCGGATCAACTGCTGGACCTGATCGTCGGTACGGATCATCGATTTCACGAAGATGGTGGCGACATCGACCTGAACGGTGCCCCGATCCGGCGTCGCCTGGATCCCGTTCATGATGACATTCATGAAGACCTGTTGAATGTATTCTCCGGCCTTCCGGATGGCCTTTTTCTTCCGGGAAAAGTCGAAGAGCTGGCGAATGATCAGGGTCATCCGTTCGGCCTGGGCTTTAATGATTTTGGCGCAGCTGACGATCTCTTCCCGCTCCAGCGATTCGGAAATGATCATTTTTGCCCGCCCGTCCACGACAGTCAAGGGGGTGCCGATCTCGTGGGCGATGCCGGCGGCGATCTGCCCTACCGTCGACAATTTTTCGCTATGCCGCAACTGTTCCAGGGTTTTGACCCGGGCGAGGTTTTCGAAATGGATCTTTTCCTGGGCGATCAGCAGCCTGGTGCACATATCGTTCGTGATCCCGGCCAGATGGACCAGTTCGTCGTCGCCTTTTATCTCCAGATCCGGCTGCAGATTGCCCTTACCGATCTCAATCGCCTTGCGGGAGAGCTTTTCGAGGGGTCTTTTGATCTTGGTGTAGATCAGGAAATAGATGATGGCGCTGCTGACCAGCGCCAGGATCGCCGACATAATCAGGGATCGGATGAGCATCTTTTGGGTATGATCGGTGAGCGGTCCCAGCGACTGGGTGAGTTGCAGTGCCCCGCGCCGGTCGCCGGGGATGGCTACCGGGATGTAGGTGTAGCGCAGCTTCTTGCGGATGCCCA
>JBBRGP010000029.1:0-15004 GCA_038224105.1 Desulfobulbales bacterium
TGCCAAAGGCGGCACGGATGCGGCCTCGGCCGAACTGCTCGCCAGACTTGCCGAAGGAAGTCCCGGCCGGGCCATGCTCTTAGGCGGAAGCGACACGGTTCCGGTGTGGCGGGAGGTGGTTGACGTGCTCTCCGATCCGGCCATCCTGCCGGATCGCGACATCGGCGCGCTGCTACGTCTGGCGGAGAGGATGGCGGCCCAGAAAGACGGGCTGCCCCCTCTTCTCGGACTGATGAAAATCTGGCTCCGGGACCTGCTGCTCGCCGGTCCCTCAGCCAGGCCTCCCGCGGAGGAGGGCAGAAGCCCACGGAAAAGCTGGAGTTCGGCCGAACTATTTGCTAGATTGCAGGCAATTGACCGGGCGGAACGGGAGCTCGCCAGAAATTGTAACCGGAACCTCGTTTGCGAGGTGCTGCTGTTTGGCCTGCAATGAATCAGCCTGACACGGGAAATGGGAGTAAATACGACTGCATGGTAGAAAATGAAATTGACAATATCGCCCAGGAGACGGTCAGCGAGGACTCGATCTATTACCGGATCGCGTTCCGGCAGGGCGGCCAGCATTTTACCGCCACCGCCACCATTCCCGGCTGGCTGGTTGGCACGGTGGTCATGGTCCGCACCGACCACGGCCTCGAACCGGCAACTATCACCGGCAATTCGCCGCTGTGTGGTTGCGGCGGGGGAGGCCGAATGGCAGGTTATCTCATTGAGCGACCCGCGAACGGCGAGGAACGGGAAAAATACATCGGTCTGGCGGACAATGAGGATCGCGCCTTCCATGTCTGCAATGGCCTGATCGAAGCCCACGAACTGAGCATGAACCTGGTCAGGGTCGAGCGCTTTTTCAACGGCAGCAAAATGATCTTTTATTTTACCGCCGACAGCCGGGTCGATTTCCGGGGGTTGGTCAAAGATCTGGTGCAGGAGTTTCGGACCCGGGTTGAGATGCGGCAGGTCGGGGTGCGACATGAGACAAAAATGATTGGCGGCATCGGCACCTGCGGCCGGGAATTATGCTGTTCGTCGTTTATCAAGAATTTTGATTCGGTATCGATCAAGATGGCCAAGGAACAGGATCTGCCACTCAACCCCACGAAAATCTCCGGGGTCTGCAACCGGCTTCTCTGCTGTCTCACCTATGAGTATGAAACATACCGGAAACAGCGGAAAAACATGCCGAAAACAGGAAAACGGATCAAGCTCGGCAGCGACGAATACCTGGTGAAACGACAGAACCCGCTTCAGGAATCGATCGTCGCCGTGAACTCCGCCGGCGAGGAGGTGGTCCTCGCCAAACGGGACTGGAAAATGTTCCAGCCAGTGAAAAAAGAGGGAACCGACAAGAAAAAGAATGGGGAGCAGGGCGAAGCGGCCCCACCCAAACCGGATCGGGGCGGCTCAACGCCCCCCGTTTTAAAAGAATAACTGATGGATCTATGACAACGTATATTACCACGCCTATCTATTATGTGAATGCCCAACCGCACCTTGGCCATGCGTATACCACGATCGTCGCCGATACCTACAGCCGGTTCAAACGGTTGTGCGGGGATACCGTGCGATTTCAGACCGGCACCGACGAACATGGCGACAAAATCGTCAAGGCCGCGGAAAACGAGGATATGCCGCCCAGGCAATATGTCGACCGGATTAGCGCCATGTTTCGGGACACCTGGCCGTTGCTCCAGGTCGAGGCCGACTATTTTATCAGGACCACCGATGCCGACCATGTCGCGGTGGTCCGGCGGATCCTCCAGAAGGTTTATGATCGCGGGGATATCTATTTCGATGAGTATACCGGCCTCTATTGCCGGGGATGTGAACGTTATCTGACGGAAAAGGAGCTGATTGACGGCAACTGCCCCGATCATCAGACCCCACCCCAGGAGATAGCCGAACAGAACTACTTTTTCCGGATGTCCCGTTTCCAGCAGCGGCTCATTACCCACATCCGGGAAAACCCGGAATTCATCACCCCGGAGAGATACCGCAACGAGGTCCTGGCCTTTTTAAGCGAGCCGCTGGAGGATCTTTGTATCTCGCGGCCGAAAGCCCGCCTCACCTGGGGAATTGAGTTGCCTTTCGACGATAAGTTTGTCACCTATGTGTGGTTCGACGCCCTGATCAATTACCTCACCGGCATTGGCTATCCCGACGGCAAGGATTTTACGAAATTCTGGTCGGTGGCCGAGCACCTGATTGCCAAGGATATTCTCAAGCCCCATGCTATTTATTGGCCGACCATGCTGATGGCGATGGAGTTGCCGCTGTACCAGAAACTCCATGTGCATGGTTACTGGAATATTGGTGACACCAAAATGTCGAAGAGTATCGGCAACGTTGTTCAACCAAAAGAGCTGGTTGAGGCATACGGGGTCGATACCCTGCGCTATTTTACCCTGCGGGAGATGTCGTTCGGCCTCGATTCCACATTTACCCGCGAGGCGATCGTCGCCCGGCAGAATGCCGACCTGGCCAATGATCTCGGCAATCTGTTCAGCCGGGCAACCACCATGGTTTGGAAGTATCGGGCCGGGCGGATTCCGGCGCCTGCCGATCAGTGTGAAGAAGACCGGCCGCTCAGGACGGCGGCACAAGCGATGATGAATGTCTACCGGGAAATGATGGCCGATTTCCGCTTCCATCTCGCTCTTGGAGCGGTCTGGGAATTTGTTGGTATCGCCAATAAATACATTGTCGGCAATGAGCCGTGGACGCTGGCCAAGGACCCCGAAAAGGCGGCAAGACTTGATACCGTCCTCTACAATCTGCTTGAATGTCTCCGCCTGCTGACCCTCATCCTGGGTCCGATAATGCCCGGGGCGGCTGCCAGGATGGCGGCCGGACTCGGATTTACCTCGAACGATCCGCTGGTGGCCTCGCTTCATCAGGGCGGCGCCTGGGGGAGACTGGTGCCGGGCGGGGAACTGACGGCGATTGACGCGCTCTTTCCCCGGTTGGTGGCCGCGCCTGTCGAAGGCGCAAGGACCGGCGAGGCGCCGGCTGGAGCGCGGGTGATAAAACAGGAACCACCGGCGATGGCCGAGGTCGATTATCTCGATTTTCTGGATTTCCGCAAGCTTGATCTGCGGGTGGCGGAGGTGGTTGCCGTCGAACCGATAAAGAACTCGAAGAAGCTCTTGAAAGTGACGGTCATGGCCCCTGAGGCGAGAATTATTGTCGCCGGGATTGGCGAATATTACCGTCCGGAAGAATTGATCGGCAGCCAGGTAATCATTGTCGCCAATCTCAAACCGGCAAAACTGATGGGGGTAAGTTCGCATGGCATGGTGCTGACGGCAAAAACCTCGGTTGACGGCAACGAGAAACTGGTCCTTACGGCGATACGTGACAAAGTGGCACCAGGCAGCAAGATTACCTGAACGAAAAGGAGAACCGTTGTATGTTCGTGGTCAATAATTTCATGTCGGCAATCGCTCAGCTCATCGACTTCCTGCTGACCGCCTATATGTGGATAATAATCGGGCGGGCCATTATCTCGTGGGTCAATGCCGATCCCTACAACCCGATTGTCCGGTTCCTGTACGAGGCTACCGAACCGGTCCTCAGCCGCATCCGCCGCTATGTACCGATAAGTTTCGGGGGTTTCGACTTCTCACCGATGATCCTCATCCTGGGTATAATGTTTTTACAGAGTTTTCTTGTCCAGACCTTGAAGCAACTTGCCTTAAGAATGGGCTGAGAAGTGTTTGCGAGGTTCAGACGGCAATTGCAATTGTCCCTGAGCTGCCGGGAGTACTTTCGCCCCCTTGAGGGGCGTCAGTTTGCCGAGACACTTCAATACCTCCTCGGCCCCTCGGACCACTAAAAAGAGTCCCGGCGATCGGGGGCGGGCATTAACACAATACTTACAATGGAGCCAGTCATGCTAACACCGCAGGCAATCAAAGATCAAGATTTTCAGATTAAATTCAGAGGCTATGATGCGATCGAGGTGAAAGCGTACCTGGAATTGCTCGCCGAGGATTTTTTTGAGCTGACCGAGCAGACCCGTGTGCAGGCGGATGAGATTGAATCGCTTCGCACCGAACGGGAGGTTCTTCAGCGGGAAAAAGATAATCTGGCGGCGGAGATGAGGCTCAGCCAGGAAAATGCTGAGACCATCCAGTCGCAGATTGATCAGGGGTACAAGCACAAAGAGAAGGAAATCAGTGAACTGCGGACTGAACTTGGGGTTGCGCAGGTACGTGCTTCAACACTTGCGGAAGAAAATAGAGCTTTTCTCCAGAAAGTGAACGAGCTGGAGGAAAAGCTCGCCGGCGGTCTCGGCAGCAGTATCCATGAACAGGCGGAAATTGAAAAACTGCGGGCCCGCATCGAGATAATGGAAGAGCAGAACCGGGAGCTCAAACAACAAGGGCTTGATTTTAAAACCACCATTCTGGCCGCCCAGAAGTTTGCCGATAACCTGCGGCAAACCAGCGAGGAAGATGGCAAGCGCATAATGGAGCAGGCTCGTGCCGACGTCCAGAAGTTTCGGGAGGAGGCCCAGGCCGAACTCTCCCGCCTGCCAAAGGAGATAGAAAACCTCAATCAACAAAGAATCAAGGTGCGGGACGAACTGCGAACAATTCTTCAATCGTACCTCGAGGCCCTGGAAGTTTTTCCCAACCAGGAAGAGGCGGAGAAAGAAGATGATCTCTCCGATCTCTTTCAGAAAATTCTCCTGCCGGAGGACGAAGCCACGAATTCTGACGATCTCAAAAATGTCAGTATCGATCTCGCCTGAGCCACTCCCGGTGGAGGTGAGGCAGGCCGAACTGCTTTTATCATGCCCTATCTTATCCAACTCGCCGACGGGACTGTCCTGATACGCCTCCATGTCCAGCCGAAGGCCTCAAAAACCAGGATTACCGGGATCCATGACGGTTGCCTGAAACTTGCCATAGCCGCGCCGCCGGTGGACGGCAGGGCCAACCAGGAGGTAGTGAAATTTCTTGCCGATCTCCTGGCCGTTCCGAGTCGGGATATCACCTTGAAATCGGGGGCCATGGGGCGAAGAAAACAGGTCGTCATCGCCGGCCTGGCCGGCGTCGCGGCACGTCAGAAGATTGAGACGATACTTGAGGATGGTCGTTGAGTACTCGAGGCAGGATCATCGAAGTGGGCGTCCTTTTCATCGAAGGACAGACACGCAATGAGGATTGGGGAACAGGCCGGGGAGGACCATGAAGCGCTACGTAATCGCCAACTGGAAATGTCATAAGACCGCCGACGAGGGACGGCGGTGGCTGGATCGGTTTGCCGGTCTCTACAGACCGCATTCCGAGGTGCAGGTGGTCGTCGCTCCAACGATTCTCAGCTTGGAGACGCTGGCGGGGCATGTTGACCGCCTGGGTCTTCACAATTTTGCTTTGGCCGCCCAGGATGTATCACCCTTTCCCCGGGGCGGGTATACCGGGGCGGTGGCGGCCGATATGATTGCCGGACTGGCCCGATATGTCATCATCGGCCACAGTGAACGTCGCCGCTATTTCCATGAAACCAATATGGATGTGGTCAACAAGGTGACCGAGGCGGCCGATGCCCGGCTCATTCCCATTGTCTGTGTCGACGGTTCCCAGACTCTCGCCCAGCTCGGGGCGCTGGAGGATATCGACTGCGAAGAGTTGCTGGTGGCCTACACCCCGGTCGATCCATTGTCTTCGAACCTCCCGGAATCCCCGGCCAGGGTAAGCGAAACGGCTGAGCATATCAGGCGAATGTTCAGCCACCGGATGGTGGTTTATGGGGGTGGCCTGCTGCCCGGCAATGTCGGCGGGTATCTCCAGATTCCAGGATTGTCCGGCCTTTTTGTCGGGGAGTCGAGTCTTGACCCCGATACCTTCGCCGAGATCTGCAGCCAGGCAGGGGCTGCCCCGCGCTGAGGCGTGGCGGATGACCGGGGCGCTTTGGTGAAGGCAAACCAGCAGGGCGGTGTCCCCCTTTCATGGCGATGCCCATCAGCCGGCGAAGGTCGGATCGAAATAGGTCGCCACCCCTTCGATGGTCGTCAAGGCCTTGGTCAGCAGCATCAGGTCGCGGGGACACTGGATACGACCGGTATCCTGGACCAGCTGGCGGATTCCGAATTTTGTCAGGACCTTGATGATTTCGGCGACTCGCCTGGTGTTTCTGATGGTCCGGGTGATGGAGGTGATCTTCATGGAGAGGCAAACATTTGAAGAATAGTCTGATTACTCTGCCGGCTTTGTTTCAAGGCGTCAAACCAGAGCCCAAGATGATCGGCGCTCCAGTCGAGACCGTTGTCCTGCCAGTGTTTGCCGGTTTCCGGCAGGAAATCGACGAAAATCTTTATGACATCGGCAGGCCCGAGGGTATCCGTGCTGCAGTACATCAGTGAAAGAATGTCGGCGACCTGGACGATGAGAGGGAACTGGCGGAAAGCGGGGGCATCCTGCGGCTTGTGGTGGTAGCCGATTGCCGCCACCAACTTGTCCGGCAGCAGCCATTTCTTGGCGAGCAGCTGGCCGACATAGTCATGACTGACCGAGAAGTTGTTCTGCTCCTCGGCAATGTTGGTGAAATGGCTGTGGTCGGTGATCTCCCGCAGGACATGATAGAGATCGGGAAAAGTGATGAACATTGCCAGCCTGCCGATATCATGAAGGAGTCCGGCCACGAATAGTTCGCTGGGCGAGAGATGAACGTGTTCGCCGATGATCTTGGCAGCCAGCCCGCAGGTGAAGGTATGTTCCCAAAAAAGACTGACGGTGTGCCTGTTCTCTTTGTTCATTTTGGGAAACGATGAAAAGACAGCTTTACCGATGACAATGTTTCTGATCTCCTCATAACCGAGAACGACAACCGCCCTTTCGATGGTGCTTACCTCCCGGGGGATCCCGAAAAACGCGGAATTGGCCACTTTCAGAATGGTCGCGCACATGGTTTGATCCGGCAGAATGGCCTGTATCAGGTCGTTGGCACTGCTGTCGGGGTTGGCCGATACGGCCAATACCTTGGTGACGGTTGCGGGTAGGGCCGGGAAGGATTCGATCCGGGCAGTTATGGCGTTACGGTAGAGATCGGTCATGTTTTGAGTTCTGAAAAAGTGTTGAGTAGCTCGTGACGGGCATCTTCAATAACCTGCCCCTCCAGGTTGAGCAGGTGGTTTTTTTCAATTACCGTGAGGACCTGGAGAACCAAAAAGGGATCGAACTGCTTGCCCGACTCCCTTTTCAACTCGCTGATAATCTCGTCGGGAGTCAGTTTTCTTCGATACGGGCGTTCGGAGTTCATGGCGGCAACGGCATCGATGAGATTGAAAATTCTCGCACCGAGAGGGATTTCTTCCCCTGCCAGTCCGCGGGGATGGCCAGTGCCGTCGAAACGTTCACCGTAGCAGAGGAGAATATTCCGTTCCAGGGAGAAATAATCAAACATATCTGTAAGCTCAGTGAGCTTAAATGGCAAGTCTTCCATGGTTTTTCGCTCGACATGGGACAGTTGTCCCGGTTTGCTGAGCAGGTCGTTGTGGAGCAGCGAGCGAAAACTGTTGTAGAGGGTGATGGCGTTTTGAAAAGTTTCTATATGCTGGTCGGGCAGGCCGAGCTGTTTGCCGAGGAGGGTGATGTAATGAGAAACGGTGGTGGCGTGGCGCTGGTGATCGGGACCGGCGACATTTTTAGCAAGGAGCTGGACGGAAGCGATTGCTGAATTTCTGGTATTCTCCATGATCCGGCACATAGTCTCTTTGAGAAAATCCAAGGACTTCCGGGGGGAGATCGCACCCGGGCAGGGTGTTGCGTTGAATGTCTGGAGTCGGTCGCGGCCCTGGGCCTTGGCGACAAAGAGAGCGGTTTCCGCCATGGAGATAAAATCGTCATGACTGAGTGGTTTATGATCCCGGAGAGAAGCAACGCCCATCGACACCGTGATCTGCTGACTTTTTTGACCAAAGGTAAAAGGCTTGTCGAAACACGCTCGGCGGATTTTTTCAGCCTTGATGCAGGCTTCGGTAAGACCAGTGCCCGGTAGCAGCACGACGAAATCCTCACCGGAAAAACGGTAACAGGAGGTATTGGCGTCCATGGTGGAGGTGGTGAGTCTCGCCGCCATTTCGTTAAGGATGAAGTCGCCGAACTGCTGACCCGACAGGGTGTTCACCTTATTGAAAAAGTCGATATTGAGGAGCAGCAGTGCCAGGTCTTGGCCGGTGGTTCGGGCCGTCTCCATCAACGCCGCCAGATTGGAGGTGAGATGACGCCGATTAAAGAGACCGGTCAGGCCATCGCGGGTGGCGAGGGCATCGAGCTGTCTGCTGAGAGTCGTGGCGGTGGCGTGATATTCCGCGCTTATTTTCTGCACCTGCGCGAGAAAGGTGATGCGGTGCAGGAAAGCGTCGAGAAAGGTGGGGCAAAAGAGATAGTCAAGCAGGCGCTTGTCCTGGTACTGTCGAAAAAGTGCCGGAAAAGAATCGCCGGTGCAGAGAAAAAGAACTGGAGTGGAGGCGGGTAAGGAGGGGTGCTCCAACAGGGGCTGAACTTCTTCGGTCGGATCGGCAATAATGAGGAGCGTTGCCTGGCGCAGTTCCTCGGTGGAGGGAGTGACCCCCGGGACATGGCAGAGGGCGGACGGACAGGCCGCCTGGACGAGGTCGTTGAGACGTTGATTCGAGTTGAGATCCGAGGCAGCGATATACCTGGTGTCGATCATGGGTCAACGCGGTCTGAGCTGAATTTTCGGAGCAAAGCGTCGATGTCGTCCTCTGCAGTCGGGAGATTGTTGATACTGTTCGAGTATATCTTTAATCTGTGCAAAAAACAAATTCTAATAAAATTACATCCTAATCGCATCGTCAATGTTTAGACCCGTAAAGCAATATCCGCGGGTTTTTAAGAGATGGCGGGCCGGGCTGGGCTGCAGCTAAAAAGGGGCCAGGCGGTCACCGGGGCAAATGTGGTGGGAGAAGGCCTCCTTCAGTATCGCCACGAATTGTTTTTTTATCTGTTTGAGGGGTGCGAGAGGCAGCGACAGCATGGCCGGATCGATCGGGGCGGGCGGTACCAGACGCAGTTCTTGGTCAAGATTCGTCCCGGGTTGGGCGTTTATGTCGAAGTGGAGGAATTTCAGCCGTTCCGATTCGGAAGGGTCGAGGCTGCGGAGAAAGCTCAGGATGTCACAGAGATCGTTTTGCCGCTCAAACTTGTCGAACTGGCGGCAGATCTCTTCCTGCTCCTCGTTGAGCAGGAGAAAACACTCGTGACAGGCGTCGATGTTGTCCGCTAAGGAAAGGTAGATGGTGGTCGCCAGATCCCGAAATCTTTGCCAGCGGGTGAACCCCTCGCCGCGCAGTCCGGTAAAGAGCTCCTGCCGGCCGAGAGACGATGGCTGTCCGGTAAGTCCCAGGGCATAGTCCCTGGGCAGGCCGATCAGCTGGAGAAATGAACAGAAGAGGCGGGGTTCCTGTAAGAGGAACTGCATGCGGCAAAGATCCGGACGAAGTCTGGCCCGATGCTCCTTTACCGCCTCCTGGTATTTTGTCAGGTATTGTCGCGATGCGGTTTCAAGCCTCGTACGAAAACCGAAATACCGGGTCGCGATTTCCTGTTTGACCTCATATGCTAGGGCGTTTGCAATATCTTCCATGCCGGGGACCGGGTGAGAGAAGGGGGGCGGGGGAATATTCGGCCAAGCCGATGGCATGGCCTGCGCATCGATAGTATAGTATGAAAACCGACAAGATTCACCTTACTTTTTCATGGATGAGGTTATGGCTCTTACTGATTTACGGGATGATGTCGCCGCTCAAATAAAGGAACAGGCTGATATTGTACAAATTATCGGGGAATGTGTGGCGCTCAAACGGAGCGGGGTACGGTATCTTGGGCTTTGCCCGTTTCATGGGGAGAAGACCCCCTCGTTTTCGGTACATGGTGGCCAACAATTCTACCACTGTTTTGGCTGCGGTGAGTCGGGCGATGTCTTTAACTTCATGATGAAGTACTACCATCTTGATTTCCCCGGTGCTTTAAAGGAATTAGCCAAACGATACCACATCGAAGTTCCGGAACGTCGGCAATCAAAGGAAGAACAACGCAGGGCGGAAAAAAGCGAGATGCTCTTTGCCGTCAACGACAAATGCGCGGCGATATACGGGGCGTATCTGCGCGAGGCGCCTGGTGGTCGGATTGCCCGGGACTATTTACGAAAAAGGGGCGTCGATGAAGACCTTCAGGTCAAATTTCGCCTCGGCTATGCCCCTGCTACGGAGGCCGTCGGCTGGAATTTTGTCGGTGGTCAATTGCGCGGGACGGAGCTGCACAGCGCAATTGAGGCGGGGCTCTTGGGTGAGAAGGAGAAGGGCGGCTGTTATGACCGATTCCGGGATCGCATCCTCTTTCCGATCTCCGACATCAACGGCCGGATCTGCGGCTTTGGTGGCAGAATTGTCGGAGAAGGTCAACCAAAGTATCTTAATTCTCCGGAAAGTCAGGTTTTTAACAAGGGTCGGCTGTTGCTCGGTTTGTATCAGCAGAAGGAATTTATCCGGCGTCAGAATCACGCGGTCCTGGTCGAGGGCAATTTTGACCTCATCTCGCTGGTTGCCCATGGCTGTAATCATGTCGTAGCCCCGCTCGGGACGGCATTGACCCGGGAACAGCTCAGGCTGTTGAAGCGCTTTGCCGAAAAGGTGACCTTGCTGTTCGACGGCGATCCCGCCGGGATCAAAGCGGCGGTGCGGGCGGTGCCGTTATTCCTTGCCGAACGGATTCCCGGCCGGGTGGCCTTTCTGCCCGATGGGCACGACCCGGATACGTTTGTCCGAGAGAAGGGACTGGCAGAGCTGAACACCCTTTTTGATCAGGCCCTCTCCTTGCCGGAATTCGCCCTTGCGGAGATGATTGAGCGACACGGTTTGACTCTGGACGGCAAGAGCAGGATCATCGAAGATTTACGGCCCTTGGTGGGAGCGGCGGCTTCTCCCCTGCAGCGCTCCCTGTTTCTTGCCCATTTTTCTGAAAAACTTGGAATAGCGGCCGGGGAACTGGATGCCAACCTGGAGCGCACCCCGCAACAGCCCGCCGAGCCGCCGACCGTGATGACAAGGAAGCGCCAGGTCGAGAGGGTGCTGCCGGTTTCAATGGCCCAGCGGCAGCTTGTCGAATTTATGATCTTGCACCCGCGTTTCTATTCCCGATTGGCGGAGGCCGGGCTGAGAGAGTGTCTTGTCGGCGGGATTGGCGAGGCACTTTTTTTACAGCTCGGCAGCCTGCTGGCCGGCAATCCGGAGATGGAGCCCGAAGAATTGCTCACCGTGCTGCCGGAAGGGGCGGAACGGAGTCTGGTGAGCGAGCTGCTGCTCCGGGCGCCAATTCGTCCGGCAGAGGATGACGATGCCATCGTCGATCAGGAACTTTCCGGTATCATTGAGTTTCTGTGGAAATCTCAATTGAAGCAGTCGGCCGCGGAGCTGATGCAGCGCATCCACCAGGCGGAGACCGCCGGCGATGTCCGGCGGCTGCAGGAATTGATGGTAAAAAGTGATGAAATAACAAAAAGAATACATAATTAGACGGTTTGGGCATAAAGTGACCCACCAGGGAATCGCCGGAAATGCTCGTCCGATCAAACGGGGTAGGGACGTTGACGAAATGGGAGTTCTCCGCCGATTTCAACGTTCCCTTGGCCTGTTGAGGAAAGTGTCGATATTTCCGGCGGAGACCATAAAAGTTTTTGCCAAGTGAGGAAATTTCTTGACATTTTCTCCTGTTTCGTTTGAGTGTGGATGGTGTGTCTCGATTGGCGGCGGATTTTCAGGTGGACCTGCTGGTCGGGTACCGGGTGAAACTCAGTTACAGGGCGCGCCACTGGTTTTGCCGGGAGTTGATGAAAGGAGAGTCGGATGGTGTTGGCGGGAAACGATGACGATTTAATCGGGGAGGCCGATGAGGTAATGAAGGAATACGATTTGGAAGACGACTCATCCCCCTATGGTATGGTTGATGATTTTGCGGAAGATCTCGCCGAGGAGATAGTCGTTCCCGTAGAACTTTCGGACCTCCCTTCTGATAAAAGAAGCAGCCGCGTTGCTGAGGATAGGCGGAGTTGCGTGTTCAACGACAGAAGGAAGACAGACCGGCGGAGGGCCACGAGATACTCCGAGGAGCAGGAAAAGGCAACAAAAACCAAAGGCTCCATTGATCCTATGAATATCTATCTTCGTGAAATGGGAACGCTCACCCTGCTCAGTCACGAAGAAGAATTGCAGCTTGCAAAAAAAATGGAGGACGGCAAACAGAGGGTGCAAGATGCCGTGCTCAAGGCACCCCTCGCCATTCCCGTGTTGTGTGAGGTGGTCAAAGGTCTGGATGACAACAGTGAAAAGATATTTCAGATACTTGCCGGGATTATTGACAATAAGCCGGGCACCATCAAACAGGAGTGCAGGGATTTGCTCGCCCGTGTCGACCAGGCAGGGACTCTGAACAAAAAACGCGAGGGATTGCTGGCCGAGTATCTGCAACTGCCTGAGCAGTCCATGCAGGCTGGGGTGATTTTCCAAGAAATTCTCCAGACCGGCGACGAGATTGCCGGGCTGTTTGTCAATAAGATCTTCTGCGCCGAATGCATCAAGGCAATTGCCGACGGACTCGAAGAACTCTCCAAACGTTTTCGGAAGGTTTTCGTCGAGG
This sequence comes from Desulfobulbales bacterium, assembly GCA_038224105.1. Classification (GTDB taxonomy): domain Bacteria; phylum Desulfobacterota; class Desulfobulbia; order Desulfobulbales; family Desulfocapsaceae; genus Desulforhopalus_A. The sequence goes on from JBBRGP010000029.1 coordinate 12,660, forward strand.
TGATAAATCAGCAGAAGAACTCGTCGGCTGCCGCCACTCTCGCCTTATCGCCGGAGGCGATAGAGGCGCAGGTCAATCGTCAGATGCTTGCCGAATCGGGTATCGATCACCTGCAGCTCCGGCAAATTCTCAAGGAAGTCGATACCGGATGGGATTCCTATAAATTGGCGAAGGAGGGGTTGGTCCGGGCGAATTTACGACTGGTGATTTCGGTCTCCAAGAAATTCGTCAACCGCGGCCTGCAGTTTTCCGACCTCATCCAGGAGGGGAATATCGGCCTCATGAAGGCGGTGGAAAAATTCGATTATCACCGGGGCTATAAATTCAGCACCTATGCCACATGGTGGATCAGGCAGGCCATCACCCGCGGTATTGCCGACCAGGGCAGGACCATCCGCCTGCCCGTGCATATGATCGAAACGATCAATCGCCTGCTCAGGGTGTCCAAGGATTTCCTCTTGGAGGAACATCGTGAACCGACCCCGGAGGAGATGGCCAAAGAGTTGGGGACCGAAGTCAGCAAAGTCAAATCGGCCTTGAAGATTGCCAAGGATGCGATCTCTCTCGACACCCCCGTCGGCGACGATGGCGAAACCTTTCTTGGCGATTTCATCGAAGACAAGGAAAAGTTGGGACCGGATGAGGTATCGATGGTCGTCAGTCTCAGAGAATGCCTCAATCAGGTAATTTCGTCACTTTCTCCCCGTGAAGCCAAGGTGCTGCGGATGCGTTACGGCATTGACGTGGATTGTGATCATACCCTGGAAGAGGTGGGTAAATGTTTTGCCGTAACCAGAGAGCGTATTCGTCAGATTGAAGCCCAGGCGATAATGAAACTGAAGCATCCCTCCCGGGTCGAGGAATTAAAGGTGTTCATGACCGACTGAAAGGCGGTGCCGCCGGTTTGCGATTCGCTGAATTGCGGCTTGGCCGCACCGTGACCGCCGTGCCAGTCTGACTGGCACAGCGGTATTCTCCTGACCCGGAGAAGGGGAGAGATTCTTGGCAGCAACCCTCGATTGGATAAGTCTCAGTCTGGTGCCGGCTCTTGGGCTCTCCAGTTACTGGCGGCTGATTGATCATTTTCAAACCCCCACCGCGGTTCTCGGCGCGAAAAGACAGGACCTCCTGCGGGTCAAAGGTATCCGGGAACAACAGGTCGCGGGGCTCTTTTCCCTGGCCGAGGTGATGGCCCGCGGACAGCTGGAACTCGAACGCCTGGCCGAGATCGGTGGCTGCGCCGTTTCCTATGAGGATTCCGCGTATCCGTCCCTGCTCCGACAACTGGCCGATCCTCCGCCGGTCCTTTATGTCCGTGGCGACAAAGCTCTCCTGAATGAACCGGCGATCGCCATAGTCGGTTCACGGGCCGCGACCGCCTACGGCCGGAAAATTGCCTTCAGCCTGGCGAAAAAGCTCTCCGGGTATTCACTGACCGTAGTCTCCGGTCTCGCCCTTGGAATTGACGCCGAATCCCATGCCGGAGCCCTGGCCGGGGCGGGCCGAACGATCGCCGTTCTTGGCTGCGGGCTGGATGTTGTCTATCCCCGGCAAAACCTTCCCCTCTTCCGAAAAATCGCCGCGAGCGGCGCCCTGATCACTGAATACCCCCTCGCCACCCGCCCTGAAGGTTTCCGGTTTCCCGCAAGAAATCGGATTATTGCCGGCATCAGCAAGGGCGTGGTGATTGTCGAGGCGGCGAAACGCTCCGGATCCTTGATTACCGCCCAGATTGCTCTCGATTGTGGGCGAGAGGTTTTCGCCGTGCCCGGCCATATCGATTCATGCAAGAGTGAGGGAACCCACTGGTTGTTGAAGCAGGGGGCCAAACTGGTCCAGAGCGCCACCGATATCGTCGAAGAACTGGATGTCGCCGGAACGCATTGCGTTTCGGAAAAAAGCGGTATGGATGAAAAAAACAATTTTCGTCTCGAGCCGGATGCGCTAGCATTGCTCCGTCACCTCGAGTCCTATCCCCGGCCGCGTGAAGAGCTCATGGAGATGACCGGGTTTACTCCAGCCAGAGTCAGCGAGCTCCTTCTTTTTCTCGAACTGGATGGCTTTATCGAGATGCTGCCGGGGGACAAAGTGCGAAAAATATCACCTGACCCGTAATGTTCTGAAACGGTCCATGGCGGAACTGTTTTCGGCTCATCGGGCAGGGAAGAGAAAAGGAAAATCATGAAGCAGCCAATACGCCTCGCCCCGTCGATACTGTCGGCGGATTTTAGCCGGCTGGGGGATGAAATCCGAGCCGTGGATCAGGCCGGGGCCGATGTTATCCATATCGATGTGATGGACGGCCATTTTGTCCCGAATATCACCATCGGCCCCCTAATCGTCGA
>JBBRGP010000030.1:0-14702 GCA_038224105.1 Desulfobulbales bacterium
CTACACCAGAGGCTTCAGACGCTTCGTTACCTCCACGCCTGCTCCAGTTGCTACCGGCTGGAACGAAAGTTGCCGGACGGGATTCGCACCCGCTGAAAAACAGCGCCTTGGCACGGCGCACGTCAGAGTAAAATTAAATATGAACCTACTTTTACGCTGACTCCTTTTGCCGACCCTTTTTACCATGCTTTGGTAGCTCCACAAAAAACTGGCCCAACGCGAAAGAACAGACAGAGGCGGGAGAGTAATGGGTAATCGTGGACTGTTCCTGAGCTGCTAATCGGATAAATCAAACTGTTAAATTATTCGACACCTCCGTTTAGGGCAGCCTGAGCACAAACCGCGCACCGCCATCCGGGTGATTGTCAGCGGAGATTGTCGCTCCCAGACTGGTCACCACTCTCTTCACCTGCCACAGGCCAATGCCACTCCCTCCTTCCTTTTTGGTCTTGAACGGCTCAAAAAGAATATCCGGCAACAACTCTGCGGCGATTCCCGGACCGTTATCGATAATCTCAATAACCGCCTGACCAGCATCCTCCCCGTCACCTTGTATCCGGACAAGGTTCCCTCCCCCTTTGCCTCATAGGCATTAAGCAGCAGATTCTCGAGGACGGAACCAAGGAGCGTTGGATCGCTCCTCACCTGGCTCGCATCAGCCCCTGCCACTGTGACCGTCATTGCCGGTAGTTTTTTCTTTATCCTAAGGACAAAAGCCTGCAGAAAGCTGCCAAGGTCAAGGTCCTGCCACTCCGGGGTAATCTCATCTTTTAAAACTCCTAAACGCTGTTCCACCCGCCCCATTCTTTTTAAGGCATCATCGATCAGTTCCAGCATATCCTGCTGAAACTCCGGTTCGTGGATATGGTCCGGGGCGTTGGCCTGGAGCAGGGAGAGCATGGTCGCGGCATTTTTAATATCGTGGAGGACAAAGGCCGACAGGCGATGCCAGGCCTGCTGCTCCCGGCTATGGGCGAGTTCTTCCGCCATGCGCACCGCCAGGAGGGCCGAGGCGGTCTGACTGCCGAGAGCGGTAAGGAGATCAAAATCATCATGGCCGTACTCGCTGCCGGTAAACTCGGGCCCGAGGCCAATGAGGCCGGCAAGCTGGTTGCCGATCGAGATCGGGGTAACGAGCGCGAGATCCAGGGCGGTCAGGAAGGAGTCTTTGGCTTTTTTTATTCCCTGCCACGGCTGGTCATGTTCCTTCTCGTTCCGATGAAAATAGGGGTGGCTATGGAGGTAGACGGCCAGGGGGTCCTCCGGCCCCAGGTCATATTCACCGTCTCCGGACTCGTGATTTTCCGGTGCAGAGACCAGTCTGTACCCTTGCGCCCCGCGGTTCCCAGCAGCGAGCCAGATAAAGATCTCGGTGGTATAGAGGCACTCGGCCAGCACCTCCCGCAGGGCTTTAACCACATCGGTTTCGTTCAAGGCCCCCTGGAGCTGCTGTGACAGGGCCAGCCACTCATCCCGGTATTCGTATTTGTTGATATAGAAGTGGGTGCTGATAAAAAAGTGCACCCGCCGGCGAATCTTGCCGGAGAAGGCAAAGAGCCCGGCAGCAACGAGTCCCAGGGCGAGAAAGAGCCACTTGAGGACGAAGGACATCTCCAGCCCGAAGATTCGCATGAGCAGGGAGACGATGCCGAAGCCCAAGAGATAGGCGGCGAGCAGGGACGGGACGACAAAGGCATAGACAACCTTTCTCGAGACAAAGATCTTGCGGTTGAGCAGCCGGTGATGGACCACCGCATAGCACATCATCGCCCAGCCGCAGACGAGAAGGGCCGAAAGAAGCTGCAGATGTTTGGGGAGTATGGCCAGATAAGTGAGCCGATAGGAGCTGGACCAGGCCAGGGCGCCGCAGACGAGAAAGGCGCCGACTACGAGAAACTTGAATTGCCAGCGGTCGGCACCGCTCAAGGGACGCCAGAATTGTTCCAACCGCCAGGCGGCATAGAGGATTGCCAGGAGGATGAGGATATTTAAAAAATAGACGGGGCCGTACATCTGAAAAGACAGGCTCGGATCGGATATATCGATCGCTGTATGGTCGGCAAGAAAGTACCCGGCGAAAGCCAGCAGGCCGACGCCGGCCAGAACCTCGATGCAAAAGTGCCATCTCAAACCATCGGCGGCGCTGCGGCTAGCCTGGCCCAACCGCAGTGCCAAAGAAAACCAGATAAGGATAAAGACGATCTCCGAAAAAAAGACGAGCTGAACCGCCTGGGGCTCCCAGTGTTCGGCGAGGAAGAAATACTCGCAGGCCAGGAGAGGCAGGGCCAGCAGGGTCTGAACCAGGGCCAGGGAAAAGTTCTGCTCACCCCTCCCCTGGCGAAAACCGAGCAGGCCCGCGAGCAGGAATAAGCCATTCAGGGTGTAGAAAAGAGGTATCACCATAGGAAAAGACTCCGTTCAGATAGAACCGGTACCGAAGCTTGATCGGCTAGGGGGAGTGCCGATATTCACCTATGCCGTGGCTAGCCAAGACCCCAGGTGCTGTGCCTCTTGGTGACAACCTGACAATCTGACCATTATACACGACCTGGATTTTATAACATTGGAGATTAGCCGAAGATCACCTTAAAATTCGGCGACATCATGCCTCTGTATTCTTGACGGCACACCTAACCTGCGGTAACGTCTCGCCATACCAAGAAGGCCACGCCTGATGGCCGGGTGGTGCGGAAGTTGCGGCGCTGCTGGGATAGTCAATCGAAGAAATTCAGGCCGGCTTGGAGCAATGAAGAGCCTCGGTATACATCAGTGCACAAGAGGAAGACAATCATATGATGAATAAAAGGCCCTCTTTGTCCAGTTTGCTGCGCCTGGTCCTGGTCGTTATCTGCCTCTGGGGTGTCCATGTCCTGCTGCAGGAAGTTCATTTGCAGGAGATTCTCCATTCCCTGGCAAACCTCGCCAGATGGAAAATTGGTCTGGCCCTTTTGTGCGTTATCGGCAGTTATATCGCCCTTGCCCTTTATGACGTCCTGGGCTGCCGGTATGCACAGGCCCAGGTACCTCTCCTGGCGATCGCCGGGACAGCCGTTCTTGCCAATGCGATCAGCAATACGGTCGGCTTTGCCCTGCTCAGCGGCAGTGCCGTTCGTCTTCGTTGCTACAGTGCCCTGGGGGTTTCAGGCGGGGCCGTTTTTAAAATCAGTCTGTTTTGCACGGCGACATTCTTGTTGGGTTTGATGCTGGCCGCTTCCCTCGGCCTGGTTTTTGATAGCCATGTGTTCGGCGCCTTCACCGGGGCGGGGGAGGCGGTGACCCAATTGATCGGTCTGGGGGGATTGACGTTTTGCCTGTTATTACCGGTATTCGTTGGTAAAAAGAAAGTCATCCATTGGCATGGCGAGGAAATCGCCCTGCCTTCCCCAACCCTGATGTGGGGACAGTATATGGTTGGGCTGGCCGATATTCTGGCAACCGGCGCAGTCGCATATCTATTGCTGCCGGACGGGAATCCGTTCGGTTTTCTTGCCTTCATCAGCCTCTTCAGTATCGCCTTGTGGCTTGGCCTGATCAGCCATATGCCCGGTGGGCTCGGGGTCTTTGAAGCGGTGATGCTGGCGGGACTGGGAAGTGAAATTTCCAGCGGCAGCCTGCTCGCGGCTTTACTGCTGTACCGTCTGTTGTACTACGCGCTGCCGTTTGTCATGGCGACCATTGTCATAGCGACGGTCGAAGGCGGATACCTTCTGAAAAGAGCGAAAATCGATCTGAGCAAACCGGCCCGCGTCCTTCTTGGCCTGGTGCGGATGGTCCTGCCGACCTTGCTTGCCGGAATGACGGCGCTGGCCGGGATTGTCCTGCTGATCTCCGGCGCAATGCCAGCGACCCATGGCCGCATCGAATGGCTTATCCGCTACCTCCCCATGGCGTTCATCGAAGGCTCGCATTTACTGAGTTCGATCATCGGTTTTGCGATGCTTTTCACGGCCCGCGGCATCTATAACCGCTATGACAGTGCCTATCCGGCGGCGTTGCTGCTGCTTGTCGGCGGCATTGCCTTTTCGCTGATCAAGGGGTTTGATTACGAGGAGGCGGTGGTGCTGGCGATGATCTTGCCGTTCGTCGCGATATCCCGCCGTGTTTTTTATCGTCCCAGCCGAATTTCCATGATGGAATTGAATTTCGGCTGGTGGCTTTTCATCTCCGCGACCCTGGCGGGCATCGTCTGGCTGGTGTCTTTTGCCTATAAGCATGTCGATTATGACCATTATCTGTGGTGGCAGATCGCCCTGGGGGTGGAAGGCGATGCGTCCCGTTCCCTGCGCAGTACCCTGGTGATTCTCGCTTTCGCCCTGGGCATCGGCATAAATCAGCTCTTCCACTCCGCCAAGGCGGTTTTCACCGCACCGACGAAGGAAGATCTGTTGGCCGCCCGGCGTATAATGGGCAAGAATTCATCGACCAATAGTTTTCTGGCGTTGACGGGAGACAAGTATCTGCTGTTTGCCGCCGACCAGGATGCCTTTATCATGTTCGGCCAGACTCCACGCAGTTTGGTGGCGATGGGGGATCCGGTCGGCAATCCGGCGAGTTTCGCGTCGCTGATCTGGCGACTGCACGACCTGGCGGATCGTTATCAGCGGCGTTTGTCGTTTTATCAGATCAGCACCGACTATCTCCCGTATTACATCGACAGCGGCATGCAATTCGCCCGTTTAGGGGAAGAGGCGCTGCTGGAATTTCGGGATTTTACCTTACAGGGCAGTCGTTATAAACAGATTCGCCAAAGTTTGAGCAAGGGTGAGCGTGAACAGCTCTCATTTTCTTTGCTGCCGATTGCCGAGGTTCCGGCTGTCGAACAGGAATTGCACGCCATTTCCGAGCAATGGCTGGCGCACCGGAAAGTTCGGGAAAAAACATTTTCTCTTGGTTCGTACAGCCGTTTTTATATTGAGCAGTTTCCCGTCGCCGTGGTCCATTGGCAGGGCCGCCTGGTTGCTTTTGCCAATGTCTGGGCAACGGACAATGGCCAGGAATTCAGTGTCGATCTCATGCGCCACAGCGGTGATGCGCCGCCGGGAACGATGGATTATCTTTTTGCCAAACTTTTGCTTTGGGGTAAAGAACAGGGTTTTGCCTATTTCAACCTCGGAATGGCGCCTATGGCGGGTTTTTCATCCCACCGTCTTGCCCCGATTTGGACAAAATGGGGTGCCTTTGTTTATGCGCATGGTGAGCGGTTCTATAACTTTCAGGGGCTTTATGCATTTAAAAGCAAATATCACCCGATCTGGCGACCTCGGTATCTTGCCTATACCGGCGGTTCAGTCTTCTCAAACTTGGTGGATGTGGCGATATTGATTGCCGGCGGCATCCGGGGATTGTTTAAAAAATGAAAAAGTTTCTCCTGCTGTTCCTCCTGGCCGGTGTGACATCCGTTGCCATCGCTTCGCCGGAACGCGTTGATGTTCGCCACTTCGGGCGGTGTTGGTTGTACGAGCCCAAGGTCAGTGTTGCCGAGGGGTTTATCGCGCTTTTGTCTTCTTCCGCGGGCTGGGATGAGGAGGTGGAGCGCGAGGCGACATACCTCCAGCGGCAAGGGTATGTGGTATTGGGTTTAGATGTCAGGGCGTATGAGGAAAACCGAAAAAGCTCGAACGATACCTGTCTGAATCCGTCCCGATCGATTGAAGAAGCGGCGCGGGAGTTGCAGAAAAGGCCGGGTGCAGCGATATTCCATCGGCCCATTGTCATCGGTCTTGGGGATAGCGGGATGCTGGCGGCCGCAGTGATGCTGCAGAATATGCCGGGCACCTACAGCGCTGCTATTGCCCCACAGTTCTGCCCGGAAGCGAATTTATCGAAACCCTTGTGTCTGGGCAGCCGTCTGCGCCAGGACGGTAATACCTATCAATTGACCGACCAGGAGGTTCTCAAAGAGGATGAAGGGCTTTTTCTCGGCAGTCAAGCGACCTGTCGGCAAGGATATCAGTCATGGCCGATCGCAGCCCCTCTTGAGGCTCAGGATTTTATCCACACCAGCCTTGAGATAAATCTGGGCAAAAGCCAGACGGCGGCACTTGCCGAACTGAACGACGTGCCTCTTGCCTATCTGCCGGCGAGCGGCAATGACTGGCTGGTTATCTTGATTTCCGGCGATGGCGGCTGGCGGGATATCGATCGTCAGATCGGCGAAAACCTGCAAAAGGCCGGCTATGCGGTTGTCGGTCTGGACAGTCTTCGTTACTTCTGGCATGAAAAGTCGCCGGAAGAAACCGCGGCAACCCTCGATCGGCTGGTCGGGCGGATAGGCGCGACATGGCACAAACAACGTGTTGCCCTGGTCGGGTACTCCTTTGGTGCCGATGTGCTGCCGTTTGCGCTTATCCACATGAAAATGGTGGATCGGGTCAAGTTCATGACCCTCCTGGGCTTTGGCCGCTATGCCCTGTTCGAAATTACCGCGGGGGGGTTCTGGGGGATTGGCGACAGGCGGTACGATAACGCCCGAGCCGTTACCAGCATCCCTCGCTCGGTCGCCACCCTCTGCATCTATGGTCAGGATGATCGGGCGAGCAGCGGCGATGATGGCTCTGAACCCATTTGTGCCAGTTTGCCCGGCTCGCATATCACCAGTATCGGCGTACCCGGCGGCCACCACTTCAATGGGGACTATCAAAGCCTGGCTGACACGATTATCGATAACTTAAAAAAAATCGAGACAAGGCCATAACTTCCCGACATCCCGTCACCCTCTCCGCCTGAACAAAGGAGTGGCGATGGCGTCAGCTCGAAGAAACTCCCCGCTCAAGTTGCAGCGGCAAGGCTGTCAGGCCCGAGAGCCTCCCGAACCTTGGCGGAGAGTTCCGCCCGGGAAAAGGGTTTCTGAATAAATTGGACGCCCTCGTCGAGAACCCCGTGTTGGGCTATGGTATCGGCGGTATAGCCGGACATGAACAGGATCCTCATGTTCGGATGGAGCGCCAGCAGACGCTTGGCCAGGTCACGGCCGTTCATTTCCGGCATGATCACATCGGTCAGGAGCAGATGAATTCTCCCGGAGTTGTGTTCCGCCAGGCGAATCGCCTGCCCCGGCGTCGCTGCCGCCAGGACGTGGTAGCCCAGTTTTTCCAGCATGTGAGCGCCGAGTTGGAGGATGGCGGGCTCGTCCTCCACCAGGAGAATGGTTTCCCGGCCCTGGTGCACGGCGGCTGCGGCCAGCGGTTCTTTGTCCCGCGGTAAAGCTTCAGGGAGTTGTAGCGGCAGATGAATCCTAAAGGTTGTGCCCTTGCCGGTTTCGCTGGCGACGTTGATAAATCCTCCGTTCTGCTTGACGATCCCATAGATCGTCGCCAGGCCGAGACCGGTGCCCCGGCCGATCTCCTTGGTGGTAAAGAAGGGTTCGAAGATATGTTGGCAGGTTGTTTCATCCATGCCGCAACCGTCATCACTGACTGTCAGGAGGATATAACTGCCCGGCGTGATGCCGGCAACTTCGGTGCAATAGTCGTCATCAGCGACGACATTGGCGGTCTCGATGGTGATCCTACCCACCCCGGCAATGGCATCACGACCATTCACCGCCAGGTTGGCGAGTATCTGGTCCACCTGAGTTGGATCAATGCGTACCGGCCAAAGGGCCCTGCCCGGCAACCACGCCAGGTCGATATCTTCGCCGATGAGCCGGCGCAGCATTTTCAGGAGATTCTCGATGGTCTCGTTCAGGTCGAGTACTTTCGGCGAGACCGTCTGTTTCCGGGCAAAGGCGAGGAGCTGGCGGGTGAGGGCAGCGGATCGTTCGGCGGCTTTTCTGATCTCCTGGAGACCACTGAACAGCGGCGTATCGGGCTCGATCTGTTCCTGGGCCATTTCCGCATGACCGAGGATCACCCCCAGCATGTTATTGAAATCATGGGCCACGCCTCCGGCCAGACGACCGATCGACTCCATCTTCTGGGACTGCAGCAGCTGGGACTGGAGGATGGTCTTCTCCTGTTCGGTCTCCCGCCGTTCGAGTTCCCCGGCGGCGCGGATGGCGACGAGGTTCAGGATCGATTCGGCCAGGCCGGGATTTTCCACAACCCGGCGGCTGATGAGCGCGATCAGCCCAATTTCCTTACCCCGGGAATCCCAGAGGGTTGTGCCGACGTAGCTTTCGGCGCCCATCTCCTGGAGCACCGCGTCGTTTGGGTAAAGATGGCGGACACCTTTGGGGAAGCAGCATATGGCCTGGCCGACGGCGGCACCGCAGGGAGTGTCGTGCAGGGTGTAGGTGACATTATCGAGGAAATGGCCGTCGTGATAGATGGCCACCGTTCGGGCCGAGAGTTTATTGCCCTCCAGGCGGTCGATGCAGACATAATCCATGTCGAGAAACTCCGCCAGGAAGCGGGCCAGCGACAGAAAGAAATCCTCCTTGGAGGCTGAGCGGTCGCCGGCGAGGAGAAACATCTGAGTCTCCTCGATCTTCCGGCGGTCATCGATATCGGTGAGGGTGCCGGTCAGGCGCAGGGCCCGGCTGTTGGCTGCCCATTCGACCACCTTGCCGCGGGTCAGCGTCCATTTCCATCCGCCGTTACGCATCCGCAACCGTTGCTCGATCCGCACTATCGGGGTCTGTTTTTTGAAGTGGGCAACAAATTGGGTCTGGGTCCGGTCGAGATCGTCAGGATGAACCGCGGTCGGCCAATCCGCCAGATCATGGGTGGTTTCCCCGTCCGAATCTCCAAGAATCTCGTTGCTGCGCCGGCTCATATAGAGCGTTCCGGTGTCCAGGTTGACATCCCAGAGACCGTCGTTGGCCCCTTCAAGGGCGAAGCGGAGACGGTTTTCACTTTTCTGCAGATTTTCCCGGGCCTTGTCGAGGTCGGTGATGAACCGGGCCTGCTGAACGTTCTGATAGGCGGTGGTCGACAGACCGTTGGCGAGCGTGAACAGGGCCATGGCAATCTCTTCGAAATGGACGCGCGACATGGCAGGTACTTCGTGAAACGCCTGGGCGGCAAGCTCTTCATCGACGCCGATCATCCGGGCATAATGCCTGATCTTCTCTTCGGTCTGGGTCTCGTCACGAACCTGGCCGATCAGCCAGTTGGCGATATGATGGCCGCCGACCAATATTCGGGCACCGGCATCCCAGAGGCCGCCGCTCATACAGGGCCGGACCAGGGGGCCTTCGGTGGACAGGCTGCCGAGGGTGGCATCGGAAATGCGGCAGTTGGCCAGACCCTGTGCCGAAGAGCGAATGATATCGCTGCATAATCTGGTAAAATTGCTCGGTTTGGTAATCGGCGTGCCGTCGGTGCCGGTGATGATCGAGGCGACACCGGTCGCCCTGGCAAACTGGTCCTGCAACCGCTGAATGTCGTCGAGGTTGAAGAGATCTTCGAAGGCGATCGCTGTGGCGTCCGCCAGCGGCTGGGTGAGCGAGAGCAGCCGCCGGGCAATAACCTCCTCGGCAAGGTGGCGGTTGGTAACATCTTCGAGGGTGGCGATGACCGCCGAAGGGGATTGTCCCGGTGTCACGGGATTGAATACCACTCGAATAAAGAAAGTTTTTCGGTTGGTTGCCGAAGTGTAGGCGTCCTCGTAGACCGCCGGTTCTCCGGTCAGGGATTTTTTGATGGCCTCCCGCATCTTTGGCGGGCTTTCGTCGGCGGTTTTGAAGCCGATGAGTTTATCCCGGGTGGAACCGGTGATCTCGATAAATTTCTCGTTACAGTCGAGGATCGTGCCCGTATGGTCAAAACTGATCATCCCCAGCGGTGAATTTTCAAAGATTACCCGGTAGCGGTGCAGGCTCTCGCGCAGGGCTTCCTCGGATCGCCGACGTTCCGAGATGTCGTTGAAAATGCAGTGGAATTTTCCCTCGCTTTCAGTCAGGGCCTTTTCCCGCTCTCGCACGGATATTTCGAGCTGGCGGATCCTGGCCACCTCGTGCTCCATGAGGGCAACGCGGTCTCGCAGCTCTTGGTAGGAGGGGTTGTGGGGCATGGTATCTACCTGTCGTGAAGGTACTGAAAAGAGTACTCCCTTGTGGGGTGTTCGCTCATTGTATGTCGTGGCGGTGATGAAAGTACAGAAAAATTCTCGATTGATCCGATCTTGGCGGGCATTACCTTCATAACAAGGTTCCGATTCGTATTGATGGCCGCTGCAGCCCAACCGCCATTAGTCGCGAAGGATCGGTATGGCCAGTGCCTCATTCAAAAGCATCCGCAGATGGGTCAGTTCGCTGTCCCGATTGCGGATTTTCGCATGGAGGTCACGCCATGTTTCGTGATCGAGCTTTTTATCGCCGAGTCTTTTCTCGTAGCCGGCAATTTCGCTGTCCAGCTGATTGATCTGGTATTTCAAATTGTAGATGCGCAGCCCGAGCTCGACGTTGTCGTCAAAGACCTCGCCGGTGTCGCCGGGGCAGATCCGGGAATTACCGCTCGACCCGCCGAGGCCGACCGAATAACCGCGATCCGGCGTGCAGTACTCGAGGACGCCGTCGTGCCAGCCCCGCATATAGCTTTGCCGGTCCGGCTGGACCCCTACTTCCTGGCAGGCCTCGCGATGCATGGTCAGCCTCTGCTCCGGCTCCCAGCCGTCTTGGCCGTCGGTCCAGCCGATCCCTTCCCACGACGTTGCCCCGGCTTCAAGACATTGTTCCTTGGTCATCGAGGCGCAGCCCGTCAGCCCCGCCATTACCAGGATCAGCAGCCATTGTTTCATAGAATCCTCCCCCCTGATGAAATTGCCTGTTCCGGCGGCAAGGGAATTTCCCCCTCGCGTCAAAGTTATAACATCCTCCGCTTCGTCCGTACCCTGGATGGTAATCACGACACCATCCAAGAGCCACGACCTGCCGTCATCTTCCCCGGTCATCGCCGAATTTTCTTGGCAGATGAGATCTCCCCCTACTCGCCGCCTGTCAGCAGATAGCGCGCCGGATACCAGGAGACGAGCATCAGAAAAATCGGCAGCAGCAGAAGAAAGGCCTTGAGACAGGTGTTGCGAAACCTTCGCACCGGCTCGCCCAAACCGCACCGTTTCCGCAGGAACGCGGTGACGCCGCCGCTTATCCCGGCAAAGGTCAAAACCATCAGAGAAAGATAGATCGGATAGCCGACGGCGTAGTATTCTGTCCGTAGAATATCAAAGGGACAGCGATGGGAGGGGAGGGCGTAGATATAGGGGGAGATCACCGTGGTAATGACCATCAGGGCGAGCACGAAAAATACCATGCACCCGCTGGCGTAGCTGATGTTGAGCAGGGGCAGGTCACCGGCCGGCCCGTCCCTCTCCGTGCGCTTTTTGAGGATGAAGGCGAGAACCAAGAGAAGCCCGGCCAGGCCGTAGAAGAGCAGCATCACGGATGTCGCCGGCAGCGGCCCCACCAGATTTCGGCCCTCGCCGGCGGCTGTTGCAAATACCACGCCGCAGCAGGAGGTGATGATATCCGGGCGAAGTTTGGCGAGATAGAGGACGACCAGGCTGATATCGGCGACGAGCAGGGGAGCGAGCAGCAGCAGGTAACCGAATTTCAGCCGGGTCAGCGGCAGAAATTCCGAGCGGAGATCGAGGTGGTGGAGAACGAGCCAGAAGCCGTAGAAGAATACCCCGAAGAGCTTGACGGCAAGGACCGGCATGCCGTAATCGTTGGCGACGAAGGCACCGGTGGCGCACATCGCTCCGGCGAGGATATGGGAAAAGCTGTCGGCTGCCTGCACCAGCAGGAGGAGAGAGAAAAGCTGGAGCAGCAGAGCGAAGCGAACCAGCAGCGCCGCCAGGCAGGTCTCGTTCTCCAGGGCGATCTGGCGCGCCCTGTCGCTGCCCGGATCCCAGTGCAGCAGGACCTTGACGGCGGTTCTGGTCGCCCCGCCGAGGACAAAGAGGGCGGCGGCGGCAGCGACCAGCAGGGCTATCGCCCAGGCATTGATGAACACCGCTTCACCCTTCTCCCGGCCGGCCGGGGACGACGGTGCCATCCCGGACCGACAGGATCCGATCCATGCCTGGGTGGCCGGCAACGATCGGATCGTGGGAGGCGACGATCAGCGTCCGCCCCTCGGCCTTCAGGGCGGCGAGCATGTCGACCACCTCCTTCGAGAGCCGGCTGTCGAGATGGGCGGTCGGTTCATCGGCGACGATGATCGGCGGATCGTTGATCAGGGCCCTGGCGATCGCCGCCCGCTGCATTTCGCCGCCGCTCAGCTGCCGTACCGGAAAGTCGCGGCGGTGGCTGATGGCGAATCTTTCCAGCAGGGCGTCGCCGCGTTTTGCCCGGGCACGCGGCGAGATGCCGAGCGGCAGGAGCGGCAGGGTGATGTTGTCAAGGACGCTTAAGTGATCGAGCATATTGAACGATTGAAAGACAAAGCCGATCAGCTCACGGCGGTAGCGGGTCAGAAAATGGTCGGGGAGACGGGTGATTTTCCTGCCGCCGATCGCGGCCCGGCCGCTGGTCGGCGAGAAGATGCAGCCGATTATCGACAGCAGGGTGGTCTTGCCGGAGCCGCTCGGTCCCTGCAGGCAGACCATCTCCGCCCGGGCGACGGCAAGGGACACTCCGCGCAGGGCGACGACCTCGTTGGTCTCCCCGCGGTTGTAGATTTTTACGACTTCTTCCAGTTCGACGAGCATATCAGAGCACCGAGTCGGCCCGCACCACCGCGGCCCGCCAGGCGGGGACCGCCGTCGCGCAGAGGTAGGGCAGGACGGAGATGGAGAAAACCAGCAGGAGGTCGGACCAGACGAGCGGCGGGGCCAATGTAAAGGATGGGCGGAGTACCGACCAGCCGAGAAAGATCGGCCGAAACAGGGCCCCGGCAAAATAACCGACATGGACCCAGGCGAGCAGCCAGCCGACCAGAAAGGCGAAAAGGGCGACCGCCGCCGACTCGAAAAAGCGCAGCAGCATGATATCGCCGGTCTGCCAGCCGAGAATCTTGAGGACACCGACCTCCCGGAGCTCCTCCCGGGAGAGGCCGGAGGCTTTGTCCCAGGCGAGGATGACGAAGGCGACCAGGGCGGTGAGCAGGCAGATCGTCCCAAGACCCGAGCGCCAGCTGAACACCACCTCATAGGTCTTGAGGATCTGGGACCGGGTGATGACCCGGACCCCGGCCAGACGGTCCCGGATCTTTTTGGCGATGGTCTCGATCTCGAGCGGATTACCGGCAAAGACCAGCAGGTCGGTGACCAATCCCTCCGGGACGGCAAAGAGATTGCGGGCATCGTCAAGAGTCATGAGGATCAGATCGGCGGTCACCAGATTCGCTTCTGCGGCAAAGATGCCGACCGTCTCAAAGGAGGCAAGGCTGAGGTCCGGCCGAAAGAGAGAGAAGAATTTTCGCTCGCCAAGTTGCAGCTGTTGACGCACTTCGGTGCTGATCACCGCCTTGCCGCGTTCGCCTCCGGCGGGCAGCCTCCCTTCCGATAAGCCGAGCCAGGCCTGGCCGGGACCGTTCTCCGGCAGGGCGGCCAGGCCGATCACCGTATAGTTGGCGCCGTTCTGCTCGTCGAAGTAGTAACCCCAGATCCGTTCCTCGATTTTCCGGATACCAAAAATTCCGGTGAGTTGCTCCTTGGTCGAGAGGGCGATGGCGGTCTGGCGGCCGGCGGACATCTGTTGAATCGTGATGTCCGGTGCGGTCTCGAGGGCCTGGCCGGCGATTTCCGTCAGCGCCCGGCTGAGCAGCTGAAAGGAGGAAAAAAGCAGGATCACCACCGTGAAAACGGTAAAGACCACGACGTTTTTAAGGCACTTGCGGCGCAGGGAAGAGAGGGCATAGTCGAGGATGTTGAGCAGGCGGCCGAAACCCGGGGTATCCATAACCTTAGCGGACCGGGGCAAAGAACAGCGTCGAGGGGAAATGGTCGAGGCCGCCGGGGTGGTCCATGCCGACCACCACCGCATCGCTGACCGCCAGGTGCCGGGTATAGCGGGCTTCGCTGGTCAGGGCCAGATCGGTCAGGGCAAGTCCGGCCACGACCCGCTGGATTCGGCGAAGATGAACGGCCTGTTCGGACCGGCGCTCGGCGATCCCGGCCAAGGTCAAACCGCCGAGGAGCAGGAGGAGAGCGAGGACCACAAGGGCCCCGGTTGCCGGCCGCGGAGCCTTCATTTTTTCCCCGCCATACCGTGGCCTTTCATCTTATGGCCTTTTCGAAGGGATTCAATGAGTTGGGGAGATATCTCGGCAAAGCCGAGGATCTCCTTGCCATGGTGGTCTTTCAGAAAATTTTCCGCGCCGGCCCGGCTCGAAAAGGGGATGAGTTCATGGCCCATCGGCCCCAGGATATCGCTGCCGACGACAAAGAGAGCCTGGCGGCCATCGGTCCAGGCCTGGCTATAATAGTCGCGCACCGCGATATCAGTGACCACCGCCCCCGCTGCCGCCCCGAACTCCGGCGGCGAAAAGGCGTAGGCCGCCAGATCCTTAACGCCGTCAAAGGCGGCGACGGTGCCGTCCGACAGCCGGGCCTGGCTCAGCCACTGCGGGTATTTGCCGACGAACATCCCGCAAACCGGGCACCGCGTATCGCCCCCGACCGAAAAAAACGGAGCGGAAATTTCCCCCCCTACCGCCTGCCGACCAAGGCCGAAAACGACCAAAAACACGATGGTAAAGAGGGTATTCATAATTCTGCCGGCCTCCCCTATCATAGATATTTTCCTAAGATTTCCGTTAATTCCGCCTCGCCGACTGCGCCCAGGATCGCCGCCAGGATCTTCCGATCGGGGCCGATAA